>JAUPUA010000087.1 GCA_030917805.1 Patescibacteria group bacterium | reverse complement strand
GCCTGCTCGGAAGTAATGTCTGGACCTAAAAGATCTATTCCAAGTAAATCCTTAATGACTATTCCAAAATCTTCCATACATCCTGCGCAAATGCTGCCGCTTTCAAAAGTCTTCACGGCAGTGTCCACGACATTCAAGGCCACTGGAGTGTCGATATCATTCCTTAATTTTTCTAGAAGTTCTTCACAAGCCTCATATCCTAAAAAAGCACTATCTTTAGCTAGATAATCTTGCCATCTTAAATCAAATGCTCCGCGCCACCTTTTAAGTCTGTTCTGCGCAGCCTCTAATATCTCCCAAGTAAAGTTCCCCTCCGTTCTGTAATGGCTAGATAGCACAAGTAGCTTAAAAGCATCCAAGCTGTAGCCCTTAGTCTCAATATCCTCCAACGTATAGCTGTTATTCAAAGACTTACTTAGCTTCGACCCATCAATCTTCATGAAGTTATTATGAAACCAATATCTAACAAAAGGCTTTTTTCCAGTTAAAGACTCAGTTTGCGCAATCTCATTAGTATGATGAACCGGGATATGATCAATCCCGCCCGTATGAATATCAATTTGATCCCCAAGGTTCTCTCGAGCTATTACAGAACATTCAAGATGCCATCCGGGGAAACCCTTACCCCAAGATGAATCCCACTCCATGTCTCTCTTCTGATCTCTTGGAGAAAACTTCCATAATGCAAAATCAGTCTTACTCTTCTTGCCACCTACATCCACACGTGCACCAGCGTCTAAGCCCTCTATATCTAACTTAGCCAACTTACCGTAATCATTAAGCTTAGAAGTATCAAAATAAACGCCATCCTCAATGACATAAGTGTAGCCCTTTTCCTCAAGACCCTTCACAAACTCGATTTGTTCAGGAATCAGATCTGTAGCCCTAACTAGTTTGTTTGGCCTAAGCAACTTAAGCTTAGCATAAGCCTCTTCATCAGCAATCTCTATATACTTTTCAGCAACATCCCAAGCAGTTAGACCTTCAGCACGGGCACCCTTTTCCATCTTATCCTCCCCAGCATCATCATCACTGACTAAATGTCCTACGTCCGTAATATTCTGGACTCTTTCGACTTCATATCCCACAGCCTTTAATGTTCGAGTTAAAACATCAGAATAGATGTAAGCAACCCAATTTCCAATCTGCGGATGCGAATAAACAGTCAAACCACAGGTATACATCTTAACTTGATTTGGTTCAATTGTCTCAAACTCTTCCACTTTTCTAGTGAGTGTATTAAAGAGTCTCACTTTTCGTTCAATTTTATTATCTGTGTTCATAATATTGTTCAAAATTTTAGTATTTATTATTCAGTCTCGTTCAATTCTTTAGTAGTGCTTAGGTTATCAAGCTCTTCCCTTGTACACTTCACTAGTTCATTCTTAAATTCTTCATAAGAATACATACCTGGCTCTACCTTACAGCCCGCAGAACCCGGATGTCCACCACAGTTAAACTTGGCAGCAACTGCCCCA
Source organism: Patescibacteria group bacterium (assembly GCA_030917805.1). Classification (GTDB taxonomy): domain Bacteria; phylum Patescibacteriota; class Saccharimonadia; order Saccharimonadales; family HK-STAS-PATE-42; genus HK-STAS-PATE-42. The sequence continues at coordinate 4,182 of JAUPUA010000087.1, read as the reverse complement.
ACAACCTCGTACCCTGGGTTTGTACGCATCTTTGCAGTCATCTTTCCATTCTTATAAGATTTCACCGCCATCACCACCTGAACTCCCTCAGTAAGTCTCATATCTTCAAACACAAGAATTGGAGGATTATAAATACCAGAATACTGTTGAATCTCTTCCCAGGGAATATGCACATAAGCAAGACGACCATCCAAAAGATACTCCACCCTTCCAAGAAGCTCAGCCTTATACTTAGTTATAAACTGCGGACGCTTATTAAGTTCACGCCTCGCCTGATCAATCTCTGACATACTTGCTCCAAGATCAGTCAGGTCAGCAACTGTACGAAAATCATCTGCTCGAACAAAATCTAAACTTAGGCCTAAAGTGTCACTGAGAATGCTTGCCAGAACAAACGTCGCAGTATCCTTGCCAACCTGAAGATTCTCTTTTTTAGCTAAATTTAATATAACCGCACCAGTAGAAACCGCGTTCTCATCAATAAAGTTAATAGTTTCAAATGGCATATGAATCTTATCTTGATGATGATCAAGAATTAAAACCGGAACTTTATTAAGCCTAGCCGCATCAGGATTACGTAAAGTCTTTTCAATTAGAACTTCCTCTGCGCAATCTACCAAGATTGCCATATCAAAATCTCTTGGAAAATCCTGCACCACCCTATCATGGCCCTTCAGATACCTAAGATGCGCCGGAACTGTTAAGTTACAGAACATCGTCACCCTTTTATTAGGATAGTTATCGCTAATTAAGCTTTCCAGAGCTAAAGAGGAAGCCACCGAATCACCATCCGGATTTTCAGCCTGAATCACCAGAATGTGCTCAGCTGCCTCAATAAAACTCTTCAAGCTATTCATATTAGCCCAATTATACCACCCTGTTTTTCATTCCAGTCCGTAGATGATTACTGAGATTCATTTCTGCTAGAGTTTAACTTAATATGGATACTACCTCAATTGGGCGCAAAGCAGAACAACAGGCGGCAAAGCATCTTAAAAAGAAGTACCGCTATAAATTACTCGAGAATAATTGGCGAACCAAGGCCTGCGAGAATGACCATATAATGCTAAGAGGTAAAACCATCCACTTTATAGAAGTTAAATATCGCAAGAATACTCTTGCCGGCAGTGGTCTAGATTCAATCTCTCCTAAAAAATTACACCAGATGTATAAATCTGCCCTTATCTGGATTCAGAGCAATCCAGAATATCAAGATTTTGACATCAATATAGCAGCTCTAGAGATGACAGATTCAGGAGGACGAAAGCCAGCAATAAATTTCATACCTTCGATCTCCTACGATATTCGTGACTGAGTTATATGTTCTCTAGATCTCGTCATCAATGCCACCATTAGAATCATTACTATTCATCATTGTATTTGCCGGGGCGTTTGAAACTAGTACATCTCTGGGCCTAGAACCATCCGCTGGGCCAATCAAACCCTTTTCTTCCATCTCTTCCATAATTCTTGCAGCTCTTCCGTATCCAACTCTAAGCCTTCTTTGCAAAAGCGAAGCAGAAGCCTTACCTGCAGCCATCACAACCGCAACTGCCTCATTATAAAGTTCATCATCTCCATCTCCTCCGTCATCGAATACAACTCCACCGCGGCCATTCATCTGCACAGGTTGAGCTACAACCTCATCATTATAATCTGGAGGCCTTTGAGTCTTAACTTGCGCCACAATCTTAAAGATATCTGGGTCAGTTAGCCAAGCAGCCTGTATCCTTCTCGGTTTAGGAACCTGTGCAGTTGTAATCAACATATCACCCTTACCAAGCAACTTCTCGGCTCCTGCTTGATCAATAATTGTTCTTGAATCAATCTGTGAGGCAACTGTAAAGGCGATCCTTGCCGGGATATTCGCCTTAATCAAGCCTGTTATTACATCTACGCTCGGCCTTTGAGTTGCAAGCACTAAGTGGATTCCAACTGCACGAGCCTTTTGTGCAATCCTCACCACAAGACCTTCAACATCCCTTGCGGCAACCATCATCAAATCTGCAAGCTCATCTATTACAATCACTATATAAGGCATCTTTTCATCAATCTTCTTATCTTCGTTATAGCCTTTAATACCCCTATGCCCATTTTCGGCAAGAAGTGAGTATCTACGTTCCATCTCATTAACAGACCATTTAAGCGCAGAAAGAGTCTTATCCGGCTCCACTATAACAGGAGTTAATAAATGCGGAATCCCATTATACGGCGCCAACTCCACTTGTTTAGGATCCACCAGAATAAGCTTTAAATCTGCTGGACTATTTCTAAAGAGAAGCGAAGCAATTAAGTTGTTGATCATCACAGATTTACCAGAGCCAGTCTGTCCCGCCACCAATAGGTGCGGCATACTATTAAGTTCACCAATAACCGGCTTACCCCCAATATCCTTACCGATTGCAAAAGCTAAAGGTTCATTTTCGGCTTTCCATTCTTTGCTCTCTAAAATACTGCGCATTGTTACCATGGCAGACTTCTTATTTGGGACCTCAACACCAACAGCTCCTTTACCTGGAATAGGTGCCTCTAGCCTAATTGAGTTTGCCGCAAGATTTAATGCTAAGTTCGTATCTAGCGAAGTCAATTTATTAAGCTTAACTCCGGCTGGTGGCTTCAAAGTATATTGAGTCACTCTCGGCCCAACATTTGCCTCTTCCATTTCTACATCTATCTTAAAATCTGCAAAAGTATCTTTAATAATACGTGCATTCTTATCAATATCACCTGCATCCGCCTTGAATGTCTTACTCTCTAAAATATCCAGATTAGGAAACTCCCAGTCCTCATCGGCAGTAGATGTTAGCGCTGCCATCTCACCAGTCACTGTCTCACCAGCAACAGGAGCCATTCCACCCTTAATTGCATTTAGTCTATCCCTAAAGCTGGAGCTTGACTCCTGACTTGCCTCTATCTCACCCATTACAGAACCCGAGCTATCCTCTACCTCTACGCCTTGATTGAGCTTGATCTTGGTCGGCCTCCCAATTCCAAATCCGCTTGTTGCCTCTTCTCCCTCATCCCTTTCTTTAACTTTTGTATTCTCACGTGGTTTAAATAGGCTCATAATAAATTCAATCAATCTTTTCGGTTGAATTTTAAAGATAAACATTAAACTTACGATTGTAAGGCTTAAGAATACAAAAAAAGCTGCTGCTGGATGTAAAAAGTTCAGAGTTGTTTCGGAAAGTGTCCTTCCAATCTCACCACCAGAGTTTGCAACTCTAGTTTTCTCACTTAAAGATGTTGATACCATCGCACTCGCTGCAGCTAGAAAACTGACGAAGCCAAAATGTACACTTACAGGTAAAACATTATTCTCAGCAAACATCTTCTTCAAGGCTAAGTAAATAATGATAAAAGGAGTTACAAACGCCACCAGACCTATTAAACTTCTAAAGGCTTTAAAGATCTCACTCGGAGCTCCACCGCCAGCACCGACAATCGCCATTATCAGAACTAGGGCAAAAACAATCGCCATTAAGGCAATTATCTGTTGCCAAAAGCCTCCAGGAACCCCATGCTTAGCAGGACCCTTCTTCGAGACCTTTCCTCCAGCTTTTCTTACACCCTTTTTCTTTGCCATATTATATAAGCTTAAGTTTACACTATATATAGCTATTGCTAAACATAAACAGATTAGATTAATCTTAAAGGCAAGTTATTAAGCACAAACAATATGGAGCCCACGCAAAACAACCAACAACAATACTCGCCACCAGAATCTAGCTTTGACACTACTCCACCACCGACACCGTCAAGCCCACCTACAGAACCAATCCCACCAAAAGCAAGTAAAAAACCCCTGTTAATTATCGTCGGATTGGTCTTTGCAGTCTTAATCGGGATCGGGTTAGCCTACCTCATCTTCGGCAAAGAAAATAATATCAGCAGCACAAAACAAGAAGTACCTACAGACCAAACTAGCAATACTGACACTAACAAGAGTAGCAGTGCGTCTCAATCTAAAAAGATTACCGAATGGGGCGTAGAAGTACCCACACCAAGAACTCCTGACATGATCTATAAAATCAGTACGACAAACAACACTGAAACACTCCTGCTTAGCAGCAAAGAACTAAAAGATCTTATATCCACCAAATGCCCCAATGTAGAAGAGAATCAACAGTACCCAGTAGCCATAACTAGATATTCAGAAGCCCTACCTACCTCTGAAGAGGA
>JAUPUA010000086.1 GCA_030917805.1 Patescibacteria group bacterium | reverse complement strand
AAGAGAAGAAAGAAAAATGGCTTCTTTATCGCATTGGAACTTGGATGATTGATGAGTACTTAAGAAAACATAAAGAAAAAACGGTTTTAGATCTTCTGCAATTAAAAACAGAGGATATTTTACAAGCGTTAGCAGTTTAAGTACTTGTTGTGGTTTTTGAGTCTGGATAAAAGTCTGGGAGCTAGTTTAGAATAGAAGATAGTTAAAAGGTGGAGGGTAGTAGATTTTGTTGAGTTCAAGCCAGCCAAATGGCAGTTTATTTTTGGAGCCCGAGCTAAATTTGATTAGCGAATTGCAGGCTCCACTTTTAGGTATTGCGGCAAATGCCAGGGTGGCGAGTGAAAAGTTGGCTCGTGACGATGCTCGAATTACCGAGTATCTGGAGGCGATCGAGTTTAGCTCTAAGAATCTGGTTAGAACGATCGATATTCTGCTCAGAAGTAGAGACGTTGAGACTGAAGGCTTGGCTTTGGATGTTCAACCCCTGCATATTGGTCTGCGGGTTGAAGAGGCGATAGAAAAGCTGGCTCCACTTTGTAGGGTACAGGCACAGATTCTTAATTTTAGGCCTAATAAGAGCCTCTTAATTAGCGCTAACGATGATTGTTTGGGCTTAATTGTTTATCATGTAATCGAGCAGGCTCTAAGAGCTTCTGCAAGTGAGGAGATTATATCGGTGGAGCTAGCATCAAGCGGTGCACATGCTAAGCTTGTCGTAAAGGCAAAAGGGACTCGTGAACGGGCTACAAACCTTAGAAAGCTAATAAAGAAATCCATGAACAGTGGAGACCGTAATAAACAGCTCGGTGGGGTTAACTTCAGCTTGATAGCTAGTGCTAGATTGCTAGAGGTTATGGGTGGGTCTTTTCTCATCTCTCAGCGTAAAGACGGGATTAGCTTTAACTTAAGATTTCCGTTGAGTTCTCAAGGGAGTCTGTTTGGATAAGATTTTTATGAAGATCTTGTTTGGCTTTGAAGACGTGCTGACTTTAGATGCCTGGTTAGCTTTTTTTGAGAGCAAGGGACATGAGGTAGATGGGGCAATGAGTGCGGAGGATTTGCTTGGGGTAGCAGAGAGCTTTAAACCAGATCTACTTGTGACTACCTATAGATTAAAAGGAGAGCTAGATGGTCTGGGTCTATTTTATGAGCTTTCTGCTAATCCACTTACTAGTAATACAAAATTGATCTTAATTACGGAGCTTGCAAATAGAGATAGGGCTCGCTTGAATAACAAGTTTGTTCAGAGTGGGGGGATCTTGGGTGTTATCAGGCCCACTGAACTTAGTTTTGAAGCAATTGAAGAGCTCTTCTAGAAACAGTGGTAGAATAGGGGTATGTATAAGCAGGTTACGACCCCAGCAATAGTTCTATCCCGGACTAACTTTAACGAGGTGGATAGGATTGTAAATTTCTTGGGGCCGAAAGGGCAGTTTCCAGCGGTAGTCAAGGGTGTACGAAGGGTTAAGAGTAAACTTGCTGGCGGCGTGGAGCTGTTTAGCGTCTCGCAAATAACTTACCTTGATACTAATGCAGAGGTTAAAAGAGTTGTTCAAACCCGTTTAATTGAACACTATGGGGATATTGCTAAAAGCCTAGAGCGAATGCTTTTTGCCTATGATTCAATGAAGTATCTAAAAAAAGTTACTCCAGCAGAGACTGACGATGAGAGTTATTATCTAACTTTAAAGAATCTGTTGATGGCATTAAATGATGAAACAATTGATCTAGACTTGATTAAGCTGTGGTGGTTGGTTCGGGTTTTAGATTTTTCTGGGCACGGGCTAGATTTACATAAAGATGCTGAGCTTAAAGATCTTTATGAATTACAAACTTATACTTTTTCAGTTGGAGCGGCTCGCTTGACTCCGAAAGATGGGGGAGTTGTTGATTCTGATGCGATTAAAGTGTTGAGGTTGATCGAAGAGGGCAAGGTTCCGGTTCAGTTGGCTAAGCTTAAGGGAATCCAACTTCTTGCTTTAAATGTTTATAAAGAGTTAGAAGCTGCCAGTAGGGAGTTGGTATAATTATATAAATAATGGTATAATTATTTATATGAGTAGATACGAATTACCTGAGGACTTTGATAGAGCTGCCTTTGAATCAGCTTATTATACTGAACTTGCCTCTGACGCAGATCTTACCGAGGCAATTGTACTCAGAAATGACGGATGGGAATTATTTAAGGCTGGTTCTAAAGATGAGGGAACACAGAGAATACTTGAGTCTAGAAATATTCTATTGGATCGTGTTGGTAGGCCGGGTGAGTTGTATGGTGACTTATGCGATACTGAACAGATTAAAAAGCTATTTGTAAGAGAATCTTATGCTAGCATTGCTAGACTTGCCCAAGCATTATGTGCAGAGGGAGAGTTTGAGGATGCTTTTCATAATGCTATACTGGCTCAAGCACATAGACCTTATTCGTTTATTCAAGAAGTTCGTTTGAGTGGAGATGATTCTGATGAGCAGCGTCAGCTTTTTGCATACTATGATCAGTACAGAGCGATTTTTAGTGGAAGGCTGGGTCTTGTTTTATCAACTTCATCTGATCATGCCAGTGATAGACAGATTACAGAGGAAGCTAGGGGACTGGCTCGAGTGTCAGAGGATCCAGATTATGTTTTATTTGCAAACAACGATATGACACAAGCTCAAAGAGATGCGACGGTTAAGAACTTCACCTTAATTGCTAGAGCAGCAACTGTTGCTAGCTACGCGCCACTTCCTATTGCGAGAGCTATTGCTCAAAGAGTTTGCGCTAGGTAGTTCCTATCTCTGTTATAATTAGGTCTAAACGAAATTAAGTTTAGATCTTTTTTATATGTCTGATAAAAAAAGTTACTCGATGGAAGATATCGTAAGCCTTTGTAAGCGCAGAGGGTTCGTATATCCGGGTTCAGAGATTTATGGAGGTGAGGCTGGTCTGTATGATTTTGGGCCATACGGAGTTGAGCTTTTAAATAACATTAAGAAATCTTGGTGGAAGGCGAATGTTCAACTTAAGAGCAACTTTGTTGGTTTGGATTCTGCAATGTTCAAAAATCCTAAGGTTTGGGAAGCATCAGGTCACACGGGTGGTTTTTCTGATCCACTAGCGGAGTGTAAGAACTGTAATAACCGAATCCGCGTTGATAAAGAGCTTGAAAAAGTTGGTGTTACAGCGGATGAGAAGATGAGCGAAGAGGAGCTGAA
>JAUPUA010000013.1 GCA_030917805.1 Patescibacteria group bacterium | reverse complement strand
GAGCCACGCGAGCTGCCGCTGCTCTACTCCGCGTTATTTAGGTAAAGTTAAGTTTAGCACAACTAAGATAGTTTTGCCAAGGCTTAGTATGGCTCTACCGGCTGAGAGTTACTGTCATAATCGTCATGCCCTGGTTCAATCTTTGAGTGAAGATAGTTGGATACTAAGCCTACTGAGAGCGCACCAAATAATAATAAGAATGCACTGAGATTGATTACCTTCTTAGAAGATTCTTCGTGTATTTGAGGTATTATATCGCTAACTGCTATATAGATGAACATTCCAGCGACTAGGCCTAATAGCGGCGCCGTATCAAACTCTATATTCTGACCTATAGAGAAGATTAAAATTGCGCCAACTACTGCTGATGATGCACTAACCAAGTTTACGATGAGAACCCTAGACTTTGAGAGTCCTTTGCTTAGGAGTAGCCCAAAGTCACCAATTTCTTGTGGGATTTCGTGCGCAGCCACAGCAAGAGTTGCTACAATCCCTGCTTCTGGAGAAACTAAGAATGCCGCACCGATCGCAAGCCCATCTATGAAGTTATGCAGGGTATCCCCTATTATCACCATGGAAACCTTAGGGTCGCGGTGTGAGTGTTCTTCATGTGGGTGATGATGATGGAACCAACTTAAGAACCTTTCTAACAGAAAAAAGGTAAGGATACCCATAAGTGCGTATGTTAGACCTTTTTCGTATGAGCCTGATTCCCCTGCCTCTTTTAGAAGGTCTAAAAATGCTGCCGATAGGAGAGTTCCTGCTGCAAAAGGAGCTCCGTATTTAGCGATTGCTTCAGCACTTGACTTTTTTTGAAGTAGTAGCAAACCTCCAATCAGAGAGAAAATACCTCCAATGGTTGCAAATATTAAAACCTGTAAATAATCTGACATTAGTTCTGATGATTATAACTTATAAAGTGATAAACTTAAGTCTATAAATGAATAATCTTTTTAATTTAGGGTATCTTGCGGCAGGATCCAGCCTGACTCAAAAGTTTGTAGACTGGGCTGTTAGCGTAATGAACAAGCTTGGAGAACCCGGTGTGGCCTTAATTATTGCCCTTGAAAATCTGTTTCCACCAATCCCAAGTGAAGCGGTTTTACCTCTGGCTGGTTTTAGTGCCAATAAAGGAGATTTAAACTTAATTTTAGTGATTCTGTGGGCAACAGTTGGTTCTGTTGTGGGGGCCATAATCCTATATTACATTGGAGCGGCACTAGGTAGGGATAGAGTTAGGGAGTGGGCCAAAAAGATGCCATTAATGAAGGTGTCCGACATAGACAAGACAGAGCAGTGGTTTCTAAAGAACGAGACAAAGACTGTGTTCTGGGGAAGAATGCTTCCTATTTTTAGAAGTTTGATTTCAATTCCGGCAGGAATCGAGAAGATGCCAATGAAGAAATTCATTCCCTATACAGTTGCAGGTAGTTTAGTTTGGAACGGGACCCTGGTTGGGGCTGGCTACGTACTTGGAGAGAGGTGGGGGGATGTAGAACAGTATGCAGGAACCTTACAGAATGTAGTCATTATTTTAGTTCTGATGGGATGTGGATATTTTGTTTTTATCAGACTTAAGAAGAAGAGCACAAGAAAAAACATTTAAAGGAAGCTACTGATTAAGCAGTTTCCGTAGCTCTTGGAGCTCAGCAAAAACGTTATTAGTCGTAATAGTTGGTTCTGGAAGATCTTTAATGATTAGCACACTTTCACCTGGGCCGACAAGGTTAAAGTTCTCTTTGAGGGCTTTTTCTTGATACTCACGTGATGAGTAATAGTTCTTTTGCAGAGCAAGATTTTTATTTGCTTCTTCTAAGAGGGCAGCCTTATTAGATAAGTTGTCTAACTTAGCTTCTAGTTTTTGATTATGGCGCATTGCTACTCCAGTATTCCAGACGAAGTAAATACTGAAGAAGATAACTATATAGTTTATCCAGCTGCTGCGCGAGGTGGCTTTCTTGAACCTATCTTTAAGTTCTGAGGAATTTGGTTTCTTGAACTCACTCAAGCTGGAAAGATCTATTTTTTTCATTTTTGTTTTGTATTTTATGCCAACCTTTAGTAGTGGCTGACTATAAACTTATTCATCCTTAATCATAGCCTCTTACGGCTAGATTAGTCAATCTGCTAGAATGATTTCATATGGCAAAAGATAATGTAATTGTAAGAGTGAAGAACCTAACCAAGGTTTACGACAATAACAAGGTAGTTAAGGGGATAAGTTTCGAGGTTAAGCGAGGAGAGATATTCGGAATCTTGGGTCCAAATGGTGCCGGTAAAACTACGACCCTAGAGATGCTAGAGGCTTTGAGGCCGATAGATGATGGTGAGGCAATATTGGATGGAGTTAATGTAGCCAAAGATCCGTATAAGGTTAAGGCATTGATTGGTGTGCAGCCACAATCTCCTGCTTTTATTGAAAAACTTAAGCTTACAGAGATTATCCAACAGTTTGCAGCTGCCTACGGAGAGAAGGTTGATGCACATAAGTTCTTGGATGATGTTGATCTAGAAGGCAAGGCAAGTAGTTATCCAGAGAATTTATCTGGAGGCCAGAGACAGAGACTGAGTATCGCAGCGGCGCTAGTTCATGGTCCTAAGGTCTTCTTCTTGGACGAGCCAACAACCGGCTTAGATCCACAGGCGAGAAGAAACTTATGGAGCTTGATAGAGGATGTTAGAAGGAAGGGTGTGACAGTAATAATGACCACTCATTATATGGACGAGGCAGAATTGCTTTGTGATAGGATCGCAATTATGGATAACGGAAAGATTGTTGCCATGGACAGTCCACAGAACCTGATTAAGGGGTTGCTTAAGAGAGGGTTCAAGAAGAAGCAAATTGTTGAGCAGGCAAACCTAGAAGACGTCTTTATAGATTTAACCGGAAAGGAATTGAGGGATTAAGCTTTATGATGAAAAAAGAACTTTATACAATCTGGACTTTTGCTAAATTAGAGACATTGAGGACTTTTAGGGATAAGGTAGCAATATTCTTTACGTTTGTATTCCCACTGATCTTCTTGTTTATTTTTGGGGGAATCTTTGGCGGTAATAGTGCGGTTAGTTTTAAAGTTGCAGTACTAGATGAGTCGAATGGCAAGTTTTCTGGAGAGCTTGTCTCTAAACTTAAAGATGGTGAGGTTTTAAAGGTTGATGATGAGATTAAGACTTTAGACCAAGCGAAGGAAAAGATGAAGAGGAGTGAACTTGATGCGGTAATTAGTGTTCCTAAAGCATTCGGAGAGACTAAAGAGGGGCAAGTAATCCCGAGTGGGCAACTAGAGATTATCTTTAATCAGAATAACGAGCAGGCCGCACAGACTCTGAGTTCGATCTTGAATAATGCCCTAACTCAAGTTAATAAGAGTTTTGTAAATGTTGAAACTCCGTTTACTGTTAAGACAACCTCAACTGCACTTGAGAGTCAGAGAAGGTTTGATTATACATTTGCGGGCTTGGTAGGGTTCTCGATTTTAGGTTTAGGGATCTTTGGTCCAACGACTGTTTTCCCGCAAATGAAGCAAAAAGGAATTCTGAAACGGTACAGCACCACAACGCTCAAAGTTAGGCAGTTCTTTGTTGCTAATGCGCTTTCGTCATCGATGGTCGGAATACTATCAGTTGCAGTCTTATTTATTGCGGCAAAGATATTTTTCGATCTGAATATGAATGGGGATTACTTAAGCTTTGCAGCTATTGTGGTGATGGGGACTGTAGCTTTGTTTGGGATTGGTTTGGCAGTTGGTGGCTGGGCCAAGAACGAGAACCAGGCTGCACCACTGGCACAGATTGTGGTGTTCCCGATGATGTTCTTAAGTGGAGTCTTCTTCCCGAGGTTTGCGATGCCAGAGTTATTGCAAAAGATTTCCGCATTCTTCCCGCTAACTCCGGTTGTTGATGGAGTTAGGCTAGTGGTAACGGAAGGTAAAACTATATTTGAGCTTGGTCCTCAGGTTGGA
>JAUPUA010000093.1 GCA_030917805.1 Patescibacteria group bacterium | reverse complement strand
AGGCTAGCGAAGAAAAGGCGATCAAGCTTCCGCTAAAGCTTAAAAGTCTAGTAGAAAAGTATTCACTTGAGATTATTATCAGTATCTACGGAATAGTTATTGCTCTTATTCTCCAGAAATTCTGGAACTATTGGATTAGCTTAATTTAGTATTGACACTCGCAGTCTAAGAGTGCTAGAATTAAGCTTAGTGTGCTAGAATTTAAGCAAGATTTAGAATAAATAAGATATGGCTGAGAAAAGAGATTACTATGATGTTTTAGGTGTTGCCAAAAGCGCCTCTGCCGATGAGATAAAGAAGGCTTTTCGTAAGCTAGCCGTAAAGCACCACCCCGACAAAGAAGGCGGGGACGAAGTAAAGTTTAAAGAGGCAGCCGAAGCCTACGAGGTTCTAAGTAATTCCGATAAGAAGCAGAGATATGATCAGTTTGGTCATGCTGGGGTAAATGGTGCTTCTGGCGGCGGTGGTGGAGCTGGAGGTGGGTTTGGCGGCTTCGACTTTAGTGGTAGCGGAGGTGGGTTTAGTTTTGATATGAGTGATCTTGGACTTGATGATATACTGGGTAACTTCTTTGGCGGAGCTTTTGGCGGTGGCGGTAAGAAGAGATCGCGTGGGGCAGACTTACAAACTCTAATAACTCTAACTTTTGAAGAGGCAGTTTTTGGAGTTGAAAAGAAGATGGATGTAACTACAGATTTAGTTTGTGAGCATTGTAAGGGTAGCAAGAGTGAGCCTGGGCATAAGCTAAAAGAGTGTGTAACTTGTGGCGGTAAAGGCCACCAGACTAGAAGCTTTAGTACGCCTTTTGGACAGATAAATCAGGATGAGATCTGTGGGACTTGTGGTGGCGAGGGTAAGATCCCCGAAATGGCTTGCTCTGTTTGTCACGGCAAAGGAAAAACTAGACAGACAGAAGAGGTAAAGGTGACCATTCCTCAAGGAGTCGATGATGGTGCTGCACTAAGGGTTTCTGGTAGAGGTGCAGTCGGGGATGATGGATCTAGAGGTGATTTATATGTTGAAATTAGAGTAAAGCCTCACAAAAAGTTTACTCGCGAAGGAAATCTAATTCTTTCAAGTGAAGAGGTTGATATGGCTGATGCAGCTCTTGGAACAGAGATCGATGTAGACACGGTTGATGGCAAGATTAAGATGCGAGTTCCTGCTGGTACTCAAAGTGGAAACGATTTTAAGCTTAGTGGTAAAGGAGTTCCTTATGTTAGAGGCTCTGGACGCGGTGACCACATTGTAACAATCAGAGTTAAGACTCCAACTAACCTAAGCAAACGCCAAAAAGAACTCTTAGAAGAATTTAAATCTGCCAAAAAGAAGGGGTTATTCAGGTAAGGCTTAAGCTTTCAATATGCTCATTATGAGCATATAATCCTTTTCCAAAAGGAGATTTATAAAATGCCAGGTTATAATTATAATATAGTACCAGAAATCGGTGGGGTGGATACTAGCGATGTTTCAAGAAAATTCACTTGTGAAGAGCAGTTAGATATTGCACGAGGAACATTCGGAGAACATGTGCACATACCCTATGTAGACGCCTTCCTGGAGATAGGAGTTAGAAGCGAAGGCAAAGGCTACTCTAGTGAGGCTGGTAGGCTTTTTGTGGCCAACGATCATAGAGAACGAGAAATGCTAGTAGCGTCAACCGAAGGCCTTGGGGGGTTCTTAGTTACATGTATAGGTGGAGCCGCTAATGCCGGCAGAAAGGCCATAGAGAACGAGGCCTATGGTGAGATAGAGAGGTCACCTAAGCCGAGTGACGCATTCAAGCTTAGAAGAGATCTTATAAGCCATTCTCTCGTTGCACACTGCCTTGCAGGTAAGATAGGGGAGAGAGACATTTTAGATGAAATAACATTTAAGACAATGATAGGCCGCATAGCAGAGAAGTTCATCTCCACTCCTGAATCTGCCGACGCCGAAACTGCCAGCAAAGCGGTACGAGCATTTGAGGACTACATAGGGAATATAGCCTACGCCCTAAAGTGTATAAGAGTTAAGTAAAGAGAGCTGCCTAGGATATTGACTTTTTAACCGCTGATGTGCTAGAATAATAGACATGTCAAACGGTGGTAAAAAACAAATACTAGTGTTGTTCCCCTTTAAGCGCGATAGACGTCTAGATTTTGCTGGCTTTGTAGATAGCGTTAACAAATATACTGAGAGTGGTGATATAGCTGTTCAGGGAAGCCTGAAGAACTTAGTTTTTGAGATTAAAGATTCTAAGCTTAAGATTATAGAGACGATTAGCGGTAGGGACCTTACAGATTTTAAAGCAGTCTACATTCGAAGGTTAAAATCAAAGACTCAAGAAAAGGTTACTGCCCTTAGTATCGCAGCAAAAGCTTGGGGAATCGATGTAATTAACAGTGAGAATACTAATCTGCAATCTTTCAGTAAGGTTACCGAGCTTGTGGCCCTAAGCCTAGCAGGACTGCCAGTTCCAGATACGATTATTGCGGCCAGATCTGAGGTTAAAGCCAAGCTTAAGGATGGAACTTGGTTCCTAGACTTCCCTCTTATCATGAAGAGTGCCAATGGAAGTATCGGAGCGCATAACTTTTTAGTTAAGAATAAAAAGCAGCTTAAAGACCTTTTAAATCAGCCAAACTATAAAGATACTGTCTTTATATACCAGCAAATGATCCCGAATGATGGAGATTATAGATTCTTAATTACTGGAGATAAACCTGGTGTAATTATTCATCGCTCTGCCGTTGAGGGTGACCATAGAAATAATACTTC
>JAUPUA010000071.1 GCA_030917805.1 Patescibacteria group bacterium | reverse complement strand
TTACATTTCCGAACGCCAAGCTCGCCAAGTTCGCGGGCTCATCCAGAGTAGAGGCATCCAACCAAAACTCGCCATCATAAACTCCAACCAAAAGAATCTCGCTAGCCAAAAATATACCCAGCTCAAACAAATCCGTGCCAAAGAACTTGGTGTCAAAGCCGAGCTGTATGAGATCGAGCAAAAAGATGCCCCCAAACTAATCCAAAAACTCTCCCAAGACCGCTCAGTCCACGGCATCATTCTCCAATTGCCACTAGAGAATCCAAACCAAACGGACGAACTCATTAACCTGATTCCACCTGAAAAAGACGTCGATGCCCTAGGTAAGAGCCCAATAGTAGAACCCGCCACCGTAGAAGCCATCCTCTGGCTACTAGCTGGATACAATATTGAGCTTAAAAATAAGAACATTCTGATTGTTGGGAGAGGTAGGCTTGTCGGCAAACCATTAGAGAGTCTATTAAAGGGGCAAGGACTAGAACCTACATCCCTAGACGTATCAAGCACCAAGAAAGAGCTGACAGAAGCCTTAATAGCTGCTGACATCGTTATTTCCGCGACAGGGTCTCCAGGACTAATCAAGCCAGAGATGCTTAAGAGTGGGCAAGTTGTAATTGATGCTGGCACTTCAGAAGACACAAGTAACAACGGTAAGCTACTTGGCGACGTAGACCCAACCGTATACGAAAGCTCTTTAGACCTCAAGATAACCCCAGTTACGGGCGGGTTAGGACCGTTAACCATTAGTTGCCTCTTCGAAAACCTTCTCAAACTTATTGACAAATCTATACTATAAGTGGTAATATCTAAAGTATTATGCCACAAGTACCCACGCTATGCGGTAAGGATTTCTTAAGATCCATAGAATTTAAAGCTCAACATAGATCTTCTACAGGTGAGGCTATTGTTCACCGTAGAAAAGGTAATATAGTGAGCGCATCAGGATGCGAGGCAAAAGCGGAAGACCATAAGAAGAGCGCCCACGAGGAATGGGAACAGGCCAAAGAAAAGGCCAAAAACGCGACCAAGAAGAACTGCACAGAATGTCTTGGCAAGCTGGGGGTAGAACTTTGTCCATTACTATCTGAAGTTGAAGTTACTATAGATGAAGTCTACGATGCAATTGGGGGTAAAAGAGACAGATTTAAGTCGGCTCTTAGAGGAGAAATCAGAAGATCTTCACCAAGTGATTATGAGATTGCAAGCTCCATAGGTACACTCATCTCAGATATCGACGAAGATGAATACTCCCACTTATTCGACCCTAGCTATGAGCCGCGTGTACAGAAATGTCCATTTACCATAGCGCCAGAGTCGATAAAACGTACTGCAAGAGAAATCGAAAGAGGCGTGGATCCCAAGGAATCAGCTAGAATTGGCGAAGGGGGAGAAAGTGCGGCTTCAATTAGTCCTAGGCTCTCCGACACAGAACCTTTTGTACTCTCCATGGACGCAGAGGCAGTCTTAAGAGCCTCTTAGCCTTTATTGACTTAAATACTTACAAACCTGTAGAATCCGCCTCATGGAAGGAGAGTACTGGGCACCCGATCTAGCCATCCCTCCTGGCACAAGTAGTTCACTAAACGAACCTACTAGACCTCCTTGTGCCATAGCTTTTCGCTCAGCCTGCAAAGAAGAAGACCCCGACAAGCAACAAGTATACTTAGACGCCGCCAATAGACATGCCCTAGAAGCCACACCAGAAATGTGCGCTAACTGCCTCGGAAGACCAGTAGTTGATATTGTATGCGCTCTACCAGGCCCACAACACCCACAGAACGAGAGATTCAACCTAAGCCTAGAGACTCTAAGAACTATATTAGATGAACTTGGAGGTGCTGCCACTAGACTTAGGAAGCTTCTTAAAGAGGACGGCAAGCTTAGTAGTAATAACGCACTTGATAATATAATACGCTGGGCTTTTCATTCTAAAGGAATCCCTCAACATGGAAGAATAGAGCCCCAAGAAGATATAGAGCTTCCGCCTACCATCGAAACCGTTAAAGACCCTCGGGATAAAGCTTATCTTGAAGAGGACCCTCTATCCGCTCAAGACGGCATTATAACCCCTCCTTTAGGTGAGGTGGAGGAAGCCATTTTGATCGGAGATACCGTGCCAGACCCAAGACACACGGTAAACAAGGCTAAATACGAAAAAGAGGACAGAAAGCCTTGTGCTACACTTCTTGCTCAGGCCTTTAAGGAAAGAACCACTACTAGGGAGACCTGGCAAGCACAGAATATTCCACTCGAACCGGGTTCAAGGAGTCCTATCGATCACTCTGGCAGCGAAGCCACCTACAGAAAAGCTATCGGCCAAACTAAAACTGCTACAAAAGAAGATTGCGACCGCTGCCTAAAGAGAGAGAACTGTCCAATTCTTAATAATGTAGAGTTTAAAAGGTTGTCAGATACTACCAATAAACCTTCAAAACTACCCGATGGTAAAACTATAAAGACGCAAGTTGTTATGGTTGAAATCACCTCTGGTAGACCAAGATCATTTTTCAGTACTTCAGAGCTTAATGTACTAGATAAAAAACTTAAGAAGAGAGTAGAAGAAGGCGAGAGGTAATAGTGCAGCCTAAACTGCGCCCTGTGCAGTCAAATCACCCGGCAATTCAACTCGTGCAAAGGCTGGCCCACTAAGTTTATTGAGTATGCCGCTACCAAAGACAGAATTTATCATTTCTGAAGTTTGGGGCATAAAGGGGGCAAGTAAACCGGCTACTTCGCGTAGGTCGGCAACACAGGTTAGTAAGATCTCTTCAACATGCTCTTTGTTTGCTGGATCCTTAGCTAGTATCCAAGGTTGAGTCTGTTCTAAGTATTTATTCACTCCATCAACAATACTAAAGGTCCACTCTAGCGCCTTATCAAACCGGTAATCTCTAAGTGCTTCGTGGTAGGCCGTATGATCATGGCGAGGCTCCGGAACTTCTTCACCAATTTGTCCGCCCAGATACTTCTCAATCATCATTGAAGTTCTTTGGATAACATTCCCAATCCCGTTGATAAAATCGTTATTATAAACAGTCAACAGTTTTGACCAAGTAAAGTCACCGTCACCGTAACTTGGGATCTGAGCAGTCATAAAGTATCTGCCCATGTCTTGGCCAAACAAATTTACAATAGCAACTGGGTCGACGCCATTCCCTAAAGATTTGCTCATCTTCTTACCATTTACACTAAAATAACCGTGCACAAACAATTCCTTAGGCAGAGGCAATTCAAGAGCCATAAGTATTGCTGGCCAAATAGCCGCATGCTGCCTCAAGACACCCTTTCCAACAATCTGCACATCAGCGGGCCAAAACTTTTTAAAATCATCATGCTCAGGGTAGCCAAGTAGAGTAATATAGTTCATCAAAGCCTCAAACCAGATGTAAATTGTGTGACCATTATCGTCTGGCACAGGAACTCCCCAAGATAGCTTTTCTTTTGGCCTAGAAACGCTCAGGTCTTCAAGCCCGCTATTAAGTAGACTTAAAATCTCATTCTTCTTTGTATCCGGAACTACTCGCATCCCTTCCGATTCGATCGCAGCCTTAACCTTATCTGTAAATGAGCTTAACTTAAAAAAGTAGTTCTCTTCTTTACGCATTTCATACTTCCGGTTGTGATCTGGGCAAACGCCATTATTCTCTTTGAAATCAGTCTCTGTTTTATATTCCTCACATCCCACACAGTAGTAACCAACGTACTGAGACTTATAGATATAAGGCTTAAGCTGAGCCCATATTATCTGCACTCTTCTTTGATGAGCTTCGTCAGTCGTCCTGATAAATCTATCCGGAACAACCCCATATGCTTTCTGTACATTCAATACGTTAGGTAGCATCGAATCAACATAATCTTTAGGGCTTTTACCAAGTTCTTTTGCTTTTTCAAAGTTCTTTTCGCCATTCT
>JAUPUA010000011.1 GCA_030917805.1 Patescibacteria group bacterium | reverse complement strand
CGAGCAGGCTGGCTTAATTAGTCAGAGGATTGAAGCTAAAAAGGTTAGGGACTTTGCTGAGAGTGACAGGATTCGTGATTTGCTAAATGAGCAGGGAATTGAAGTTCGTGATACTGATAATGGGCAGATTTGGAGTAGGGTTTAGATGAGTAAAGATGTTGAATACAGGTCCGAAGAAGTCTTTTACTTTAATACCCATAGGCCACGAGATCTAGTTTTGAAACTACAGGACAGGTATACTGGTTTTGATAAATCGATTATTGCCGATTTAGTCGAAACTAGCCTAAGTGACGTAAAAGTTGTTGGAAAGGTAAGATCAGATAATAATTTTGGAACTGGACATCTTATATTCTATGTGCCAACTGACAGGGGAAACTTAGTAGTAAGAGTTAATCGCTTCTTAAAAGAACCAGAACATTATATGGTTTTAGAGGAGATGTTTATCAGGATGTTCAATAGTGTCGGTGTACCAACTAATACAATTGTTTTTTCTGATGACTCAAGGAAACGATATGATTTTGATTATCAGATTATGAAGTTGTTGCCAGGTAAAGATTTAGAAACAGATTGGGACGGAACTAAAGAAGAATATGACAGACTCTCATACCAACTTGGGGCTTTTGTAGCACTAGAGCATAAGCTCGAGGTGGGGGGTTGGGGAAGATTTGTAAGGTCTAAGGGGCTGTCTGGCCAATTTGATACCCCACAACAGTACCTGAAGACATATCTAGACTATGACCTTACAGTCATGCTTGAAGGAGGAGTGATAAACGAAGATCTTAAGAAGAAGATTGAAGACTATTTTGATCGTGAATATATAGTACTCGAGAATGTTAAACCTTGCCTTGTACATCATGACATAGCGGATCATAATATAAGATATGAGGGGGAGAGAGTCGTCGCCTTATTCGATTGGGAGAACGCCGTTGCTTATGATCCTGTTTCAGACCTGGCGAGTGCACACACCTGGGTGTGTCACTTCCCCAGGAGAGAAAAAATGACAGAAGGTTACCTCGATAAGTTAGGATATAAGCCGGACAACTTTGAAGAGAGATTGGCTCTTCACTTTTTAAGAACAATGATCTGGAAAGCCTCTTTTGCTATAAAAGGGGGTAGATTTGTAGAGAGACACAGGAAACTATTGGCTGATGCTCTTTTCGAAGCAAGGCTAATTGAGTCTGCAGATGATTTTGTGGTATAATAACGGGTACGTTAAGTTTATCTTGAGGGGTCAGTCTATTGAAATGGCTCTTCTACCAAAAGAAAGGAAATGGTAACCAGAAGATAATATGAGTAAATATGAACTAGTCGTTGTTCTTAGTATCGAGAACAAAGACATTAAAAAAAAGATCGACAGCATTGTTGCAGAACAAGGCTTTAAGGTTGTTGAGCAAGAAGAGCTTGGCCTAAAAACTCTTGCTTACCCTATAAAGAAGCAGGAATCTGCTAATTACTACAAGATGATTCTTGAGGGTGATGGTGCTGGTGTTAAAAAACTAGAGTTTGGACTAAACTTGGAAGAAGGTGTTCTTCGATATCTAACTATTGCGCTAACTCCGAAACTTGAGAAAGTGCGTGCAGAGATGGCGATAGTTAGAACTGAGATTCAGGCAAAAGCCAAAAAAGAGGGTAGGGATACTAAAGGTCCAAAAGGAAGCCCGAAAGAAGACGCTAAATAGTCTAATTTTAAAAGGATAAATTATTATGAGTAGAAGTGTAAATCAGGTAACTTTACTAGGAAGATTAACTAGAGACCCAGAGTTAAGGCAGACACCTAATGGAGCTAGTGTGGCTAGTTTCTCTTTAGCACTAAACAGAAGTTGGAAGGATAACAACAGTGGTGAATGGAAGGAAGAAACTGACTTCATCGATTGTGTTGCGTGGGGTCCACTAGCTGAAAGATTAGAGAAAATGGTTAAACGCGGACAAAGACTTCTAGTTACTGGGCGATTAAGCCAAAGAAGCTGGGAGCAGGATGGACAGAAGAGAAATAAGATAGAAGTTGTTGTCGGTGACATGACTTTGATCGAAGCTGCTGGTGAAGCTGGAGATTCTAGTTTTGGTGGTGGAAGCAGTAGCGACGATGGAGTACAGAGTTCTCCATCTGATGATGTTGTGGTAGAAGAGGTGGGAAGCGAAGAAATTGATCTAGATTCAATTCCATTCTAAATAATAAGTTTTAAAAAATAGAGTAATTAAAGAGATGAGTGATAAAAGACCAACAACTATTCCAGCGTATTTTGATTACCTGGATGCAGATTTGTTAAAAAGATATTTAAACTACTTCGGTAAGATTAAGCCTAGAAGTAGAACTGGCCTAAGTCAGAAGCAGCAAGCTGCTCTTTCTACCGCTATAAAAAGAGCTAGACATCTTGCCTTAGTACCATTTGTAACTGAGTATATTGATGAGGGAAGACCTCAAAGACCTCGTGAAGGTGGTGGTTATCGGAATAACGACAGAAGAGACAGATAAAAGAAGCTAAAGATAGTGGTCTTACTGCTATCTTGCTGCAGGAATAGAGAAATATAGTATGTTTGGAGTAACAGATCTAAAAAAAGGAACACTTATCAAGCTTGATGGGCAACCATGGAAGGTTATTGAGTACAACCAGAAGCAGATGGGTAGGGGCGGTAGTATTGTGAATACAAAGATTAAGAACATGCTTGATGGTAAGGTTATCCCTAAAACTTTTAAGGGGGCCGATAAGATTGAAGCTGCTGATATCGAAAATAGAACAGTTCAGTATCTTTATAATGATGGCGTCAAAGCTTTTTTTATGGATAATGAGAGTTTCGTGCAGTCTGAACTGGATGTTGCGGATCTTGAGCACGAGTTAAAGTTCCTACTTGAAGGCATGAGCGTCGATTTGCAGTTATTTGATGGTAACCCTGTAAATATTGAGCTTCCGAAGAACTTATTCTTGAAAGTTATTGAGGCTCCTGAGGTCGTGAAAGGGGATACTTCTGGTGCAGTAACTAAAGATATTATTGTTGAGACTGGCTATAAGATGAGAGCCCCGGGTTTCATTAAGCCGGGTGATGAGATTAGTGTTGATACTGTAACTGGTGAATACCGTGAACGTAAGAAATAAGCAGCTTAATAACGGTACTGAGCAAGATTTTAGCGCTGACTTTTCAAGGGCGTATACAAAGATTCGTTTGTTTGATCAGTCTGTTAGATTCGCAAAGAGGCTAGAGGGATCCGTGGTTTTAGATGTTGGTAGTAGCACTGGTGGCTTCACTAATTTTGCTCTAGAAAAGGGTGCCAAAAAAGTAGTTGCAGTAGAGATTGGAAGTAGGCAGATGGATCCAAGACTTGTGGCAGATAACCGAGTCAAGCTCTATGAGAAAACAGACATCTTAAATGTGTTCACAAGTAAGGAAAAAGCAGAAGTGAACAATATAGTTGTTCAACAGGTAGATTTTGCCCTGATGGATGTTTCCTTTGTGAGCTGCAGAAACATACTTTTGCATTTAAAGAGTAATATTCTTGGTAAAGGTTATGGTATTGTCCTGCTCTTTAAGCCTCAGTTTGAGGCTCAAGAGAAAGATCTTGTGAATGGAGTTATAAAAAACAGTAAAAAGCGTCGCGATATTGTTAAGAATTTTGAACAGTGGCTCCTGCAAAATAGATTTATTATTGAAGCTAAGAAGGATTCTGAATTAGCGGGATCTAAAGGTAACGTTGAGAGGTTTTACTTTTTGAGGGTTACTTAAATCCATCTTTGATTCTTTCGAGGAGTGCGATGTAACTTTGTAGAAAATTACTAGAGTCAGCTTCGAATGAGAGATTCCAGATACCCGATGCCGAAGCAGAATAAAGAGTAGCTGCAAAAGTTTGCTCCTTTTCTGTTTGTTTTAAGAGCAATAGGCTCTCGTAGCCTAAAATTATATTGTTTGCTAGCTCAGAGTAGCTAAGATTATTGTAATTGGGCTTAACCTGGAAGATTGTCATACCAATATCTAATATCCTAAAGTTCTTTTCGGTTGATTCTAAGTCTAGGGTGGCGACTATCTTGTTATTTAGAGTCAGTACATTACCAAGATTCAGATCTCCGTGGATAGTTGTTTTCGGTAGATTAAGTTTAGTGAGCTGATTTCTTAGCGTATTTAGATCATCTTTTATAAGTTCTGAAGTCTTTATATCGTAATGCTTGAACTTGAGGTTACTCCAGTATTTAGGATGAAGCCAGTTTGGTGGTAATTCGTACTCAAAGTCTTTCATGGTTATATGGAACTTGGCTATATTCACTCCAAGCTCAAAGGGGGTAGGTAGAGACCCGTCTGATTCGATATAGTCGGTATAGGTGAAGTCTTTGTTGCCAATCTTTAAGATGAACTCATTGTCGCTATTGAATGTCTTAATCCTAGGTGTTGTAATGCCTCTTTTGTTTAAGTGTTCTTGGATGGATATCTCTATTGGGACAAAATCAACGGGCTGGTTATCTAGTTGCTTAACTACGATCTTTTCATTAGTGGAGTTCTCTAGGAGGTAGTTCTTATTTGAGTTTCCGTTTCCAAATTGCTTTACCAACCTGAAGTCTGATTTAAGCCTGGCGTTTATTGATTTGAGTACTTCTTGGTTCATGCATTAAACGTTGAAGCGGAATTCGACTACGTCGCCCTCTTGCATGATATAGGTTTTGCCTTCGGTCCGTACTCTTCCTGCTGCTTTGGCGGCGGCCTCTGAGCCGGTTTCTACTAGATCAATAAAGTCTATAATTTGGGCCGCTATAAAGCCTCGTTCAAAATCTCCGTGGATTACTCCAGCGGCCTGCGGAGCAGTGGAGCCTTTTTTGATTGTCCAGGCGCGGACCTCTTTAGGCCCTGCCGTAAGGTAGCTCTGTAAGCCTAAGATATCGAATGCTGAGGTAATCACTTTTTGTAGCCCAGATTCATTTTGGCCGTATTCTTGAAGTAGCTCTTTGGCGCTTTGCTCATCTAGTTCTCTGAGCTCTTCCTCAAGCTTAGCATTAACGAAGATTGCTTTATTTGGATACACAAGGCTTTCAAGTTCTTGCTTTTTTTGACTATTGTTAAGATCTTCCTCAGAAACGTTAAAGATATAGATTGTAGGTTTTATGCTTAGTAAGTTTAAGTCTTTAAGATCTTGGCGCTGTTCTTCACTAAGCTCAGGAATATTGCCTTGGAGTAGAGAATCAAGAAGATATTGGTAAAGATCTGCGATTGGTTTAAGCTTGGGGTTTGCTTTGGCCTCTTTTTTGAAGCTAAGAATTCTTTTTTCAAGGGTAGAGATGTCAGCAAGGATAAGTTCTGTTTTAATGATTTCGATATCTTGCTCAGGGTGAATTCTATTGGCAACATGGACGATATCGTCATTTCTGAAATCTCTGACAACCTGAGCAATTGCGTCGCACTCCCGGATGTGACTTAGAAACTTATTACCAAGGCCTTCACCTTTAGAAGCGCCTTCGACAAGTCCTGCTATGTCTACAAAGTTAATTGCGGCTGGGATAATTTTCTCAGATTTGTAGATTTCGGCAAGCGTGTTTAATCTTTGGTCTGGGACCTCAACAATACCGATGTTGGGCTCGATAGTAGCAAAAGGGTAGTTGGCGGCAAGAGCTCCTGCTTTTGTAAGAGCGTTAAAAAGGGTGGACTTTCCAACATTAGGCAGTCCGACTATTCCGATTCTTAGTGATGACATTAAGCTTAATTATAACAGAGGAGAGTAGCTACCGTCTTGATGTAAGTAGTTGCGTTGGCTTTCTTTCTGGCGGCTTCTAATTTCATTTGCGGTAATTACTATTCCTGAAAAGATTGATATTGTGAAGATTGTCGCTCCAATTATTCTTCCAGATCTAGGAGTTTTAGGTGGTTGTTCGTACTTTTGGACGCTAATTTGGTCTGACTTTGTGACACTTATGTCCAAGCTAGCCCCCGTTAACTGCTTAAAAAGCAGGATTGAAGAGACAGTCAAGGTGGCAATTACGCATAGCGCAAATATAATTCTTTTCATGTAAAACTTAGGTGATTTGGATACTTAGATAGTAGAATTATAGTATAAGCTTAATGGTTTTTGAATAGATGAGTAAAACTAAGTTAAAGAAAATCGTTAATCAACTTACCAGCATCAGTGCAATTTATGTTGCATTGTTCGCTGTTGTGGCCAGCTATGCAGTAGGTAGGGATTTTTTGGTTAGCCCATTTGTTGGCCTGGGGGCGTACTACTCGTGGAGGATATTCGTAGGTGATATTAAGTTTAGAAAAATCAGTAATTTTGATATTGCTGGCTTGCTGGTTAGTGGAATAGCTATTTATCTATTGATCGCTCCTTTTGAGATTTCAATTGTTAGGGCGGTTATTGTCTTTTTGATTGGCTGGGGAATGTTCCAGCTTTTTGAAGGTGATATCGGTGGTGGTGATGTTAGGTTACTAACCGTTGCTGCGGTCTTTCTGAATGTAGTGCAGCTTTTGGCAGCAGTAAGCCTGGCTTCAGCTATCGGGATGGCTCTTGGTTATAAGCTCAAAATTAAACGCATCCCATTTGGGAGCCTGTTAATAGTTAGTTTTTGGTTAAGTTTTTGGATCGTAAGGTTTTAACCCCCCCGTTTCTTTTTGGTTACCGGAGTGGAATTTTTTGTGGACGGATTTAAGGTGGGGGTCTGTTATGTGGGTGTAGACCTGGGTGGTGGCGATGTTACTGTGGCCAAGCAGACTTTGGACGCTTCTTAAATCTGCTCCGTTCATGAGTAGATTAGTGGCGAAGCTGTGTCTTAAGGTGTGCGGTGAGACATGCTTTGTTATTCCGGCGGCTAGGGCATACTTTTGGATGATTCTCTGGACTGAGCGGGGGGTTAGCCTCAACAGATCTCCAGACGTATCTACACGTTTAGTGCCTGCTAATCTAATAAAGAGTGGAGGGCTGTTATCGGTTCTCTTTTCTAAGTACTGTTCTAGGATCTCTTTGGCTGAGTCAGTTATAAAAACGGGGCGGTCTTTCTGTCTCTTTCCGCGGACAGTGAACTCTCCAAGTTTTAGGTTAACATGGTCTATATTAAGTTTTGTAAGTTCGGATACACGCAAACCTGTTGAGTAGAGTAATTCTAGAATTGCTAAATCTCTTAGGCCTCCGATTTCTGAGGTATTAGGTTGTTCGAATAATCTCTTTAGTTCCTCTTGGTTTAAGAATGTGACTTCTTTTCGGGTTGAGTTGGCAAGTTCTATTTTGGCCGGAGGGATTGCCTCGATATCGACTTTTGCGCAGTATTTGAGCATATGTCTTAGGGCAATAAGATGGTAATTTCTAGTTGAGACACCAAGGTTTTCACCATCTTTTCCCGCAAGTCTGTTTAGCCAGAGTCTATATTTTCTAACCGTATCTGCGGTTAGCTTGTTAATTGGCTCGTCTCCCCAGAACTCAACTAGTCGGTTTAAATAGAGGTGATAATTTCGGATAGTGTTTTGTGAGCGGTTTTGTTCTATCTCTAAATATTCTAGAAAATCTACTATAAGTTCGCTCAAGTAGGGGGATTTATTTTGCGACGTTGAAGGCATAAGCTTAGTATAGCCTAGTTTCTGCTAGACTTAAGTGTATTATGAATGCAATCACGATTTTACAGGCGATAATTTTAGGGGGAGTTCAGGGCGCGACGGAATTTTTGCCAGTTAGTAGCTCAGGGCATTTAGTCCTGGTTGCTGATGTTCTAAATATACCGAGTACCTTTACTTCTGAGACTCTGCTTAACTTCGGTACGATTTTAGTAATCTTAATATTCTTTAGAAAGCAGATATTAAAGGTTGCCACTGATCTATTGGGAAAGGTTTTGAGCTTAAGTGAGAAGAGCGATGTAATTCTTAAACTTCTTGTTGGAGTAGCTCCTGCCGTTTTGATTGGTTTAATATTTGGTGATTTCATTGAGCGTGAATTACACGGCCCATTAACTGTGACGATAATGCTTCTAACAGTGGGAATATTGATGATTTTTATAAAGCCTAAGTCCACTAAAGGAGAAAACTTGAACACAAATGTTGTTCAGGAAGTTACCTTTAAACAAGCTTTGGTCATGGGAATAGTACAACCTCTAGCTTTAATCTCTGGGACCTCTAGATCGGGCATAACGATCTTAGCTGGAATAATGACTGGGATGAGGGTAGAGGTCGCAGCAACTTTTAGTTTTTTAATCGGCTTACCCGTGATTATAGGTGCGACTCTTAAGCTAAGCATTAGTTCTGAGGGAAGAGATTTCATGGCAAATAATTTTGGTCAGTTTATCGCTGGCAACACTGCAAGCTTTGCAGTTGGCTTAGTGGCAGTTTACATACTGATGGATGTTGTTAAAAAGAGAGGCTTGAAGCCTTTTGGAATTTATAGAATTGCTTTAGCCCTAGCTGTTACCCAGTTTGTTTTGCTATAATACTGAGGTATTGGATATTTCAAAATAAAAATCTAAATTTAAAGGGAGATAGTTATATGATTGAACGAACTTTAGTTATTTTAAAGCCAGATGCAATTCAAAGAGGTATTATGGGTGATATTATAGATCGATTTGAAAAAAGGGGCTTAAAAATTATTGGGGCTAAGCTCTTTAGGCCAGACCAAGAGCTGCTCGACAAGCATTATCCTGGAGATAGGGACGAGTTAGTTGAGGGAATTGGTCAGAGAACTCTAAATGGCTATAAGGATTTGGGTATTGACGTTAAAGAGCAGTTTGGTCACGAAGATCCTGTTAAAATAGGCCACGAAGTTCGTGGCTGGTTGGTAGATTTCATGAAGAGTGGCCCTGTGTTTGCTATGGTTATATCTGGTCCGAATGCAATTGAAGTTGTTCGTAAGATAAGAGGTAATACCGAGCCCTTGAGGGCTGAACTTGGAACAATTACTGGAGATCTTTCTTTTGACTCTTCTGCATTTGCAAATGCTCAAGGGAGGCCGATAAGAAATATGGTTCACGCTTCTGGTAATAAAGAAGAGGCTGAATTTGAGGTGGGGCTTTGGTTCAGTGAGAGTGAACTATTTGATTACGATACAGTTCATCAGCAAAGCATGATCTAAGCGAGCTGTTTTTTGGTATAATCAGGGGAGTAGTTAGCCCCGGTAGCTCAATGGATAGAGCAATTCCGTCCTAAGGAAGAGGTTGTAGGTTCGACTCTTACCCGGGGCACCACTTTGAAATTATATGAATTATTTATACGCTATTAATTTTGCTCCAGGTTTTGAGGAGCTGGTGGTTGGTCTTTTGAAAAAGGCCGGCGTGAAGATTGAGTTGAATGAAGAGGGCTTTGCTTTGGTAGAGTTTAGTAAAAGAGTAACCTCCCCCGAATTGGGTTTTGCAAAATCGATCATAGAGGTTTTTAGTCAAAGTGATGATATCCCTGGGTTGAACTTAAGTTTGCCGAATAGTTTTGTAGCCCCAGAAGGCTATAGATTTAGTATTAGAAGTTTTGAAGGGAATAGGCCTAGTAAGCTAGATGGCGAGACTAGGGTCGAGGTAATTAGAGAGGTCAGTTTAAAAACTAAACTTAAGTATTCTGCTTTTGAGCCAGATGTTGATTTCATAATTTCTAAGCGTAAAAGTGGGCTTTGCTTCTTTGGGATGAAGTTGCCGGTTAATAAAGTTAAGTCTGAAAAGGGTGAGCTACATGCGGATGTGGTTAGTCTGCTTTGCGAGCTAGGCAATATTAAGAAAGGCAGTAAAGTGTTGGATGCTTTTGCTGGGCATGGAGGTGTTAGTAATACTTTTTTAAGTAACTTTGAGCCGATTAGTGTGGTTCTGGTCGAAAAGGATAGCAGGTTGGTGAATAACTTAAAGCCGAGGTTTAAGAGCGATAAAAGGGCACGCGTGGCAGCCTCTGATGTGGTTAACTATTTAAAGAGTACCGAAGGCAATTTTGATTTGATCGTTGCAGATCCTCCATGGGGGGAGTTTGAAGATTATGTGGGTGACTTAGGCAAACTTTACGCCGAGTTTTTACGGGTTGCTAAAGCTAGAGTGGAACCGGGCGGAAAGATTGTGATGCTTTCATCTAAAAAAGAGGAGTTGGAGGCGGCAGCATTAGCATCTGGAATGATAGTAGAAGCTAGGTTAAATGTTTTAATCTCTGGGAAGAAGGTGCTTGTGTTAAAATTGAGCACAAATTAGCCTATGGAAGATATTGTAATTAGAAAGTGTCGCAAAGAAGATGTTCAACTCCTTGGAGCCTATATACCTCGCCCGTCTTTTCATATAAACCGTTTTAATAATCAAGAAAAGGGAGTCTCTGAGTATTTGATTGCATGGAAAGAAAATATACCGGTGGGTCATTTAAATTTGATACTTGTGGGTTCGGATGAGGAATATGTGAAGTCAAGAATTAATACTTGCCCAGAGCTAAACGCCATAGGGACGTATCCTCCAGAGATGCGCTCTAAAGGAATAGGACGTAAATTGATTGAGGAGGCAGAGAGAATATGTAAAGAGAAAGGCTTTAAACAGGTTGGTTTAGCTGTTGATACTTCTAATACGAAGGCGAAAGAGCTATATGAGAGGTTGGGGTACCAAGATTCTGGTATTGGAGAGTTTGACAGTGTTTGGTTTGAGGACCAAGATGATGGTACGAAAGAAAAAGTTATTGATCATTGTATCTACATGATCAAAGAGCTTTAAAAGTGCTTGTGTTAAAATTGGGGAATAATGGATGATGATCAAAAGGTAGAAAGTAGTGCTACGGCCAGGGGATCAAAAGAGGTTCTAGCGGTTCTTCGGCGCCACTTGGTAGCGCTCGATAAGGGGATATTATTCTTAGTTCTTGGCTCTGTCGCTGTTGTTATGGGCCTTAAATTTAATGCGAGGCCAGAGATCGTAATGTTCCTGAGCGTGATATTTGGTTTATTGTTCTTTAGTCAATTCGTTAGCTGGTGGTTTAGTGTTGCGGTTCTTAGTAACAGCGGCCTGGAGATTGTTAGTCAAAAAGGGCTCTTTAAGAGGGGCGTAGTAGATATACCCTATGAGAGTATTATTAATACAAACTATGCGACAAAAGGCTTGATGCAAGCGATGCTAGGATTTGGTACAATTGTTGTTCAGACGCAGTCTGGTGATATTGTGCTAGAAAAGATCCGTAAACCGGCAGAAGCGCACAATTTGATGGTTGCAAATTATAATAAGTTTAGAGGTTTTGATGAATAGAATTAGCGAGGTGGGAAAAAGGGTGGTAAGGAAGGCTCCGGTAAGCCCTGTTCAGCCTACGCCAGCAAAAACTACGCAACTTGCCACTCCGCAATCACAGGGTGAACTTGATGAGGCTTTAAAGGTACACAGAGATGAGGCTTTAAAGCGAGGAAGAAGACATAAAAAACAGTTAAAGAAGGCAAGGTTCCATGTAATGGTTGGTTCTTTAGGCTTTATATTCTTAGTTACAGCGCTATTTTTTGGGTACAGCTTTTATCTTTTGCAAAAGAAACAGAGCTATAGTGGTCTGGCCTATAATGCTTCAAGAATTGCTCCTTATAATGCGAGTAACGTCGACGGAGAGCGGGTCAGCTACGAAGAATATCTATTTATCTTGAAGCAAAACGTTCATTACCTTGTTGATTTTAATGGAGTTGGTGCAGAGAAGATTGATGTTAAAACTGAGGATGGCAACAAGATAATCGAACAGAAGAAACGTGAGGCTCTATCCCAGGCTGAGGGTTATGCCTTTATTCGTAAGAAGGCTCGAGATTTGAATATTAGTATTAGTGATGCAGATCTCAATAACTCAATAAATGAGCTTCTAGTCTTAAGGGGTAATTCATCTAAGGAAGAGCTTGCAACAACACTTAGAGCGCACTACGGGTGGGACGTTAGTGATTATGAAAGGTTCTATAGGCAAGTTCTGCTCAAGAAGAAGGTGCTCTCAAGTATTGATGAAGTGGCAAAGGTTCAGCTGAATTCAGCCCGTGATCAGCTTTCTGATGGGGTTGCTTTTGAAGAAGTGGCAAAGGCTTATTCTGATGATGAGATTAGCAAGGCTAACAGCGGTAGAATCGGTAAGGTAAACTTAAAGCTTAATAATATTAACTTTAGCTACACCGTTTTAGAAGCTTTAAAGAATCTACCAGAGGGTGCAACCTCTGAACCAGTTGTTACTAATGATGCCTTCTATATATTTAAGAATATAAAGACTTATTCTGAAGATGAAAAAGAGGTTCAGATGATTCGGGTTCAGTTTGCTCCAATTGAAAAGTATATGACTGAACTTGAGGCTGCCGGCAAGATTCGACGCAACATTAAACTTAGTGAGCCCGAGATTGGTAAGGTTGAGTAATAGTTAGGCGGGTAGGGATTTGTTGTGCTGTTAGGCCGTAGGCTTTTATGTACGGTGATAGGGATGTTATAATAACAATATAGAGTTTCTTTAATGAAACTTTTTATGGGCTCGTGGTGTAGTGGTTAACATGCCTCCCTGTCACGGAGGAGATCGCCAGTTCGAACCTGGTCGGGCCCGCCACTATAGACTCGTATGCCACTTTTGTGGTATTATTTGTTTCATGAGAAAAGGTTTTGATTTAGAGAAGGTTGCCAATACCATTTTTTCAAAAAAAAGATTTATTGGTGTTACCGATGTTGTGTTGGGCTTTAGTATGGAGAACTATCAGTTCTTCACGGTTGCCGATATAGATTCAGCTTACAGGGCTAGTAGACATATGAAGACTGGGCAGGCTACTACTCCTGTGGCCATTCACCTAAGAGACATGGTGGATTTGGGCATGACTGACATTCAGGCTAATATAGGTGGTGCTCTTCATTATGGTTTGCTGGAGTCTCCTCTTTGGGGTGTCGTGGGTGCTTATTCTGTAGCTATGGATGAAATGTTTCCTGAACCAAATGAAGTAAAATAGTTCCAGACTTCTAATGTTACGGTCCGCCACTATAGACTTATATACCACTCCTGTGGTATAATGATATTATTATGAGGAATTTTAGTTACGATTCGCCGAATCCAAGAGAACGGAGAGCATTTGCGCACGCCGAAAGGTCCCGGCTTTTAGCAGATCTTTCGTCTGCTACGGTAATGGCTCGTATCCAGTACTCTGGACAAATTGAAGCTGCCCGTGCATCGCTAGGTCAAGCAGCAAGTAATTTAAACTATGTACCATCTGATGAGGTATGGGTTAAGTTGAGAGAGATAGATGCGGACCATGCTAGGCTAAGTTGTTTTGCGACCAACGGTCCTGCAAAATCGCAACGATCAGGAATCGACGCACCTATAAATACAGATGCTGTTCGCCATGGGTCTGTGGGGCTTTAAAATAGTTCCAGACTTCCAAAGTTACGGTCCGCCACTATTGATTTATTCTACCTCATATGTTATTATATGAGGTATTCTTTATTATAAAAAACAAAAATGACAGCTAAAGCAAAAATGAAACCTGGACAAAGACTGACAAGAGTTCAGTTTCAACCACAGCAGATTCCTGAGGCACAAGATAGGTCCACTATGGATCGTTATCTAGTAGCCTCATTGCTGGGAGAACTTCCAGGTATTATCATTAGGGAAGATACTAAGAGGCTACTTGAAATAGGCAGCCATGATGACTTGGTTGAGCATGTAAGACTTGCGCTTTTAGAACAGGGCGCAGAGTTCAAAGCTGGACCAACTAAAACTAAAGTTAAGCCGCATGGAGTGGGTGACCTTCATACTGACGGCGTTGAAGCTGTAGATAAAGTACTGAATCTCAACGTTCACAGCACTGATAGGGGTGAGGGTGATCTCCTTTTCGGGTTACCTGGTCATGCTGCGAAAGGTTTGATTGATGTCGAAGGACGAAGTAAGCCTGGCTTTGGAACTCTTGCCGTAAGATCTGTTTGGGAGAAGCCTCTTCATAGACTAGCTCTTGGTGGCGAAACGTTCGCTGAACTTATAGATCCTAATAATGTGTTCACTGGTAGGGTTAGTGAGGGGGATAGCGTAGTCATAGCTCTTGAAAGTGCAAAAGGACCAATGTTCCATAGGTTCGACACGGATACCGAAGATAGAGAGGCATCTATAACTGAGCTGAATAGACCGGCGTAGGAAGTGTGCTTTTGGTTGCTTTGCAAAAGAGTCCCAGATTTCCAAGGTTACGGTCCGATACTATAGACTTTGGTACCGTTATATGGTATAACTTATATTATATGTCTGATCAAATAGGAAATCGTTATGTTGATGGAGTATCCAGTGCGAATATATCTGCCTATTGGCGCTCATCTGCTTATGACGACGGGAAGCCGACGGTAGATTTATTATTGCCACTTTCTTGCTACTTTATACATAATGTCTTCAATGTTCAAGATTCGGGCGTAAGAAGAGTAGAGGCGGGACTACTTAGGGTTGCCCCAAACGTTAGAGGTAATGGAGTTGGTGGAAAGCTAGTGAGAGGCCTTGGTGCGCTCACTCAAAAGTATGATTTCCCAGAGATATTTGTAGGTTTAGCCTCACAGTACTCTTTTGATATCTTTGTGCGTACTTTTGGCTGGGATAGAATGATTTTACAGAGTTGTGGTTTCTTAGACCCTAAAAAGACCCCTAAGCCTACGGAAAAGTTAGGTTTAAGTGTCGAAGAGGCAAGAAGTAAGCTGGTCGCATTTGGGCAAGTTGAGAAAGATCCTGAAGATAGGTATCTAGGTTTTTGGACTACAATTGAACTAAGTGGGTTAGACATGAGTAATTGGGAATTGCCAAGTGAGTTTAGACAGGACTCTGTTGACCTGAATACATTCTTGCCTAACTAATTCTTTTTTGGGGGCGTGTTTTTTGGATCAATTTGCTATTAAGTACCGTTTATTGTATTATTAAGCTTAAGATAATAAATTTTGAGAGGTTATTGATAGTAAACATGATTATTTTTCGATAGAAATCAAAGGTTTTGAAGTTTAATACTTCTGACTTTTGGTATAAAACTTATTAATAAAGTTAATTAATCGAAAAGCATATATGTTTGTTATTGATGTGAGTCATCTGGAATTCTTTTTTGAGAATGAAGATGCAAAATTATTTGAAGATTTAGATTTTACCCTGAATATAGGTGAGATTGTTGGTATGGTTGGTCCCAATGGCAGCGGGAAGAGTACTTTAATAAAGCTTCTTGCTGGGGAGCTTAGCCCTAATGCTGGTCAAATTAAGGTAAGGTCATATGGATATCTGCCTCAAGATGCTAGTTTAGGCGATTTAGATAGGACTGTGGGTGGTATTCTACTAGAAAGATTTGGCGTAGAGCCTTGGCGAGGTGATTTAGCACTCGAAATCGGAGGTTTAAGTGCTATCGATAAAAAAGATAGACTCAGTGATTTAAGCGGAGGACAAAGGACAAGACTTGGGCTAGGGTTAATACTAGCCGGTGAGGTACTGCCTGAATGTTTGATTTTGGATGAGCCAACTAATAACTTAGATAAGGAAGGTTTAGGGTGGCTAAAAAAAGTTCTAGAAGGATTTAGAGGCGGAGTAATAATAGCCAGCCACGAAAGAAGATTTTTAGATGATGTCGTGCAAAGGATCGTGGCGATAGAGGGTAAAAAACTTGCTAATTACGGAGGA
The DNA here is from genome assembly GCA_030917805.1 of Patescibacteria group bacterium. GTDB lineage: Bacteria > Patescibacteriota > Saccharimonadia > Saccharimonadales > HK-STAS-PATE-42 > HK-STAS-PATE-42. The sequence continues at coordinate 4,372 of JAUPUA010000011.1, read as the reverse complement.
GGGTATTCTTTTTATAGGGATGAATTTAGTTTGAAGCAAAAGGTCAAGCAAGAACAATATGAAGCTACTATAAAAGAAAAGAAAAAGTTAGAAACATACTTAAAAAGGAACCAGGATTTTAATCAGCAGGTTTCAAATGAAAGTTATGACAAGTTAAAACATGAAGATCGCAGACCTTTTGGGTATCATAAATGGGATTCGGAGGTCTCCTTTGGTAAGAAGATCAGGGCTACTTATTCTAAGATTGAACAGTTAGGTGAAGCTGAGCGTCCAGACAGTGCTCCAGTATTGGACGTTAGGCTTGAAGCAGAGATTCCTAGCTCAAAAATTGTTTTAAGAGTTGATAATTTGAATAAAAGTTTTCAATTAAAAAATGTTTTGAAAGATTTGAGCCTTGAGGTGAGAGGCGCTGAGAGAGTATTGGTTAGTGGAAAGAATGGTTCAGGGAAGTCTACCCTATTAAACATTATTGCCGGAAAGCTTAACGCTGATTCGGGTGAGGTAATACAAGGTGAGAACTTAAGTTTTGGCTACTTTAGTCAAGATGTATATGGGATTGATCAAACTAAGACTCCATTGGAGGAACTGAACTTGCTGGAGAGAGATAAGGCTAGATGCTACATGTTATGTATTAAAGCGGGTCTCTCAAAAGAATCTGCAGATAAAAAGATCTCTGAATTATCAAGGGGCCAACAGGCTAAACTGGGTTTTATTAAATTAATGCTAATGCAACCAGATGTGTTGCTACTGGATGAGCCTACTAACCATTTGGACGTGCAGACTAAAGAGGCTATAGAAAAAGCTTTAGAAGATTTTAGAGGTGCAATTTTAGTAGCAAGCCATGATCAGTATTTTGTAGATAATTTAGGTATTACCAAGACTATTGCCCTTTAATCTGTTTCAGGCGTATACTTTTAGGTAAGAAGGTAAATTTAATCTAAATAAGGGCCTATTCGTATGAGAGAAATTCAAAAAGTTGAGAAGAGTCTAGCTAAAGTATTCGCCGGTTTCCCGGATATGTCTAATAAATCTAAAGAGAGCGTGGCAAAGGTTTTGCCAATCATCGCATTAGTTTTTGGTATCTTTCAGTTGGCGGCAGCTTATTGGGTATATAAGTTAGCTACAGTTGTTGATCAGTTGGATAACTTTGTAAGATCATACTCTGCCTTAAGTGGTAGTACGGTTGGGTTATCTGGGAGTGATAAAACTTTAATTTACGTGGGAGCCCTAGTACTGTTGGTTGATGCCGTTATTCTACTTATGGCTTACGGCCCACTTTCTGCAAGAAAGAGAAAGGGATGGGAGTTACTGTTCTTAGCCTCTTTACTGAATGTTGGGTACTCAGTGGTAAGCTTATTCATTACCGGTAGGGGTTTTGGAAGTTTCTTGGCCGGTTTGATAGGTTCAGGTTTAGGTTTCTGGATACTATTCCAAGTTAGTGGTAAGTTTGGGGGTAAGCAACCTGTAGTTGCCGCAGGATCTTCTGAAGCTGAAATAGAAACTAAAAACACTGCAGCCAAGAAGAGTTCTTCGAAGAAATCTTCTAAATAGAGGACCTGTTATTCTAGCTTAGATTTTAGCTTGGATCTGAGCGAGTTTTCTCTGTTAGTTTGCTATAATAAACTAAAGCACTTTTAGTATTATTATTAATTTGAATATGGTTCAAGAAAAAAAGACTGTAAGAAAGACTAACTCTGATTTGTGGTTTTTAACCCTATCTTTATTAAATGGTCTAGTTTTTGCTCTAACAGCATTAATTGTAGTGGTGCGGGCTAGTTCATCAGAGGTAAAAGTACCGATTAGGCTTGTGGCAGGCAATGGGTTTGTGCAAGGTAATTGGTGGAACTCTTACTTAATACTCGCAGTTGTATTTGGTGTTTTGGTAATGACCTTTATATATTCCTCAAGGCTCAAGAAGTTGGATCCCCTATACAGAAATGGAGTAATTATCTTTGGTTTGTGTTTTCAGATTTTTGCACTTGCCGTCCTTTACAGGGTGGCTGGTCTAACAAGCCTAATATAAATAACTTAAGATGAGTAAAGATAAAGTCAAAACTGAAGCTGAGGATCTCAAACCTTTAAGATTGAGTGAGGTAGATCTTAGAAAGCTAGAGATTCCACTGGGTAACAGAACTAAAACATACCGTTTTTTTGAGATTTTACCAGGGTTAATGAGTTACTTAGTGGTAGCTACACCTTTGATTATTGGTATCTGGAGAGCGGATATTGCAGGATTCTTAATCCTGCTTTTTATGCTGGTCTGGTTTTTCAGAACAGCATCAATGGCATTTAAAGCGCTTTCTACTCTGGCGATGACTCATGAAATTAGAGGTACCGATTGGCGGAACTTACTAAAAGATGATTATAAGAATGCCAAAGAGAATCTTAATGCTTTAGAAATGAGAAGAAAGCTTAGTAGGTTAGATAAGTTTAGAATGAAGTGTTTAATCAAGTTTGAGATTTCTACCGATAGGGCTCTAGATCCAGAGGATTTAGTGCATGTAGTGATGGTTCCGATGGTCAGTGAGCCCTATGAGGTTGTGAGAGGTGCGGTTTTAGCTGCAGTGGAGCAGAATTATGATGTTAGGAATAAGGTTATTTTGCAGCTTTGTCCGGAGGAGAGGGCCAACCATGCTAACGCTGCAACGGTTGCCAAACTTAAAGAGGAGTTTGCAGGTCACTTCCTGAGATTTATTGTAAGCGAGCATCCATTTGGCCTAGAGGGAGAGTTGATCGGTAAGGGAGGTAATATTAACTGGGCAGCGAAGGATCTTATCAAAGAACTGGACTCTATGAAGGTAGACCACGAGAAGGTTATGATAACCGGGATGGACGCTGATTGTATTATGGACAAACAGTACTTGGCACACTTAAGCTATGTCTATTTGATTAATCTTAACAGAGACAATGCCAGTTATCAGCCGCTAGCAATCTATACAAATAATATTTGGGACGCGCCTGCTCCGATGAGGGTCTTGGCGGTGGGAAATAGCTTTTATACTCTCTTGCAAGCCTCCCGCCCACATCTACAAAGAAATTTTTCATCACACTCACAGAGCCTAGCATCGTTGTTTGTAACTAACTTTTGGAGTAGTAAGACTATTGTGGAGGATGGACATCAATATTGGCGAAGTTACATGGCTTTTAAAGGAAGATATAGGGTGGAGTCGATGTTTGTTCCTAATTATCAAGATGCAGTTCTTAATGAGAGCTATCGAAAAACCTTGATGGCTCAGTTTAAACAACTTCAGCGTTGGGCCTATGGGGTTAGCGATATTCCATACATCTTCACTAGGGGAATATATAGTAAGGATAAGATTGATGGGGTTCCGTTTTGGCCGACGATGAGTAGGTTTTTGAGACACTTAGAGAATGATATATCTTGGGCTGCGGCCCCTATTTTACTAGCAGTTGGGGCGTGGCTCCCAATAATCTTTGCAAGGGATTCTGATGCCAGTATTGTAGCTCACCAGCTGCCAGAGGTGGCGCGTTGGGTACAAACTCTAGCAAGTGTTGGTGTACTTTCGAGTGTTTATGTAGCTTTTAGAATATTACCTAAAAGGCCAGAGCGATATAAGAAGTCTAGATCTATATTTATGTGGGTACAGTGGATTTTAATACCGGTAACAGGACTAATCTATGGCTCTACCACCGGATTTAATGCTCAGACTAGGTTGATGCTCGGAAAGCGGTTAGAGAAGTTTGATGTGACTGAAAAGCACCGTAAACATTAAACGCTATTGTTTAGGTCTTAGTCCTCTTCTAATTGGGCAAGGAATCTTAGGTAGGATGGCCGGTCAATCTTTTTAAGGACACTTAGCACCTCTTGGGTGTAAATATCCTCTGTTATCTGATGGTTGTGACGAGTTAGGCTAAGAAGCCTGGATTCAATGGTGTCGACAATATTGGCAATATCCTCTTCTAATGAGCCTGATGATATTCGGGCTAGCTTAGCTGTTAGTTTTAATCTGGAGTAATTTTTATTGTTAATTTGGATGAGGCTGGATAAATCTAGAACTTCTCTTGAAGTTAGGGTAATTTTACAGTTAGGGCAATGTCGGCGGCGCCAAGTAGATGCTCCGCTGTTTGTTTTTCGGGAGTTTGTTGTTTGGAGCCTGGTTTTACATATTGGGCACTGCATATGTCTATATATTGACATACAGCTGGAGAAAAAACCAGTGTATAACTCCTCTATTTTCTGTGGATGAACCTAATGCATTAGCGCCGCGCTATTGAGCAGCAAAGGCATTATTTGGTTTTGCGTGTTCTGGTAGGCTGCTTCTTTAATAAGCTGCGAGATTTTTTTCGTCTGTAAAGGGGGACGTCTTCAAAGAAGTTAACAGTATAATCTGGTATAGCCAGATCCTGTTTC
>JAUPUA010000009.1 GCA_030917805.1 Patescibacteria group bacterium | reverse complement strand
TCTGGAGAGTACTATGAGAAGAAAAGAGTTGGAAAGATAAAAGATATAGCAAGTGATCCATTAGTAGCAAAGACGTTGTGGCAACAAAGTATAGATATGACTAAACTAGAGGATAATAAAGCTTAGGCTTTAGCCTTCTTTAAAGCTTTTAACTTCTTTTTTAATGCTCTCTTTCGAGCTGCACCGTGCCATCTTTTGTGTTTTGCCATAATTTAATAGATTAGAGTTTTCTTTATTAAGCTTAATTATAGCATACGAACTAGCTTTATTCGGAGTCTTTAGTCTTCGTACAGTAGCTGAGGTAGCGTCGAAATGGAACTTATTGAAGGTTTTGAGGTGATTGAGATAGCAGAGACAGTGGCTTTCAATTTAGCACATTGATTTCATAAACACTCTTTTAGTATAATACTCAATATATGACTAGTATTTTTAGGATAGAACCCATAAGAGTCAAGACAGCTGAGATACCTGGGGAGTTGCTTAGACCAGGTTCTATGACCAATCTATTTCCAGGTGGAACTGGACCTAGGGTTGTATACCTTGATGAGCAATTTGACTACCCTGACCTCAGTCGGCCTACAGTGGATGAAGAGCGAGCCAAACAGATTGCACTATGGCGTCCTGTCCGTGAAAATGGGACTATGTTTGCAGAGCATGTTGTTGAAGATCACTACGGTTCCTCTCTCGTGAGATATGTGAGAGACAAAACTGCTGAGGAGTTAGGGACAAATTCTAGTGCCCTCTTCTTTGAGAGAGTTTATAGTGAAATCTTTAACGAACAATTGAATCTTGTTATTATTTCTACCGACGTGTCCCCACATACAGGATTCGCTACGCACGACTTTGGTTGTATGAAGTAAAACTCCGGTTTTATGCGGAGTCTTTAGTCTTCGTATGGTAGCTGAGGTAGCGTCGAAATGGAACCTGATTAGATTGGAACTAATAAGTATTGCTGAACTTTTCAGTACCATCAGGAAGGACGCCCAGCTTTATCCCAAAGCCTAGCTTTTGCTTTAAGATCCTCTAGAAAGTCGATCTTGCCCTTTCCATAAGAATTGTAATCTTGATCTGAGAACTTTTCCATAAGTTTGAGTTTGAGTTTAATATAAGACTCTCTGGCCTTTTCATTTGCCCTTAGATAATCCCTAAAGATAATAGTGTCGTCCAAGTTAGCATTGCCATATTGCATTACATGCACGCTAAATTCCCTATTACCATCTTTATCTTTAGTAAAGTACTCCTCTGGTTCGTCTTTTTGAATGTAGTCACCCCAACACTTAAAACCTTCTTTCTCCATAATGTCATACATCTGCTTAACAAGAACTAAATCTTTTACTGCAACATAGATATCTATCTGCGGTTTCGCTAACATACCAGGTACAGAAGTACTACCGCCGTGCTCAATCCAAACAAAGTTGTCAGCGAACAGGAGCTTTAGCCTTTTTGACATTAGTTCATACTTAACAGCCCACTCTGCATCATAAGGCAATAGGCTATAAGACTTATTTGGTCTAGTGTTCATATTAACCTTGTCCGACATGTAGGAAATTATAGCAAAAGCCTCTGAGTTAACAGATGCTAATCAATCCAAACTTGGTAGAAGAGAGTGGAATATCCTGGACTCAGATAAAGGTAGAGTTGAAGTCAATGAAAGAAATTCTTATGAATGTGCAAGCATTTAGAGTCTAAATAGGTCATATAGCGTCTCACCGAGCTCCGTATAATGATACACTTGTTGCAATCTTCCTTTACCTATAAGTCCATGTCTTTTATCGGCTTCGTCCAAGCAAAATACTCCTTCTTCCGTGAATCCTCCAAAGACTCTCCATACGGAAGTATCGGCCAACTGGGTTAAGCGAACAGAATCAGGCTGAGTGAAGGCACTAAGTATTTGATGCTGGACGGCCGTGGATGCCAGCACTACAGCTTGTGTGTGAGTAAAGCCTCTTGTCTCAACACCAGCCCTACCCAATACTTCAGCTGACTCACGAATAACTGAGTTTAGTCTCCCCAGTGTTATCCCGTCAAATGTTGTTTGAATACCTACCAGCTGTTCTTGAGTTGGATATGCTGCACTTGAAGCGTCTATTGTCATAATACTTATATTATAACATTAATAGCCATTAATATCAATACAATGGTAGCTGAGGTAGCGTCGAAATGGAACTTAATTAAAGGTAGAGGTGGTTGAGATTAGTTTGTTGGTTCGAGAGTTGAGGGCAGAATGATCTGTTGTGTCCTAAGCGATAGCGTTTTAACCCATATTAATCCGCAGACTCAGAACCTGCTGTACCTTGAGCCAAAACCTTCAGATCATACTCTACTTTACTATTCTCCAAGAGAGCTAGATGATGTCTGTAGTCTGGATTCCTCCAAGTGCCACGTTCATAATCAAATACTTGGCCGTTAGCAGTACTTACGAAGTCAGTTAAGGGCCCTTTATACACTGACTCCCTAGCTAGGTCGATAAGTGGTTGATGAGTTACAACGATAAGATTAAAGGGATCGTCCTGAACAAAGCCTGCTTCATGAAGTGCTATAGCTATAGTCTCATCAAGGTTTCTAATTCCAAGTTCCTGTTCTCCAAATCTACCCATACGGGGGCTAGGCAGTACACTTCCTCTATCCATACTGAGGACATCGGCAATTATACCTGCTGTTTGCATAGCTCTTAGTCGTGTTGAAGATAGGATAACTGCATCTGGGCCAACCATTCCTAGGCACGTTTCTCCTGCTATAGCAGACTGGTCTTGACCCTCCTCATTCAGCTCCTCAGTTTTTCTGTTGTAGTTACCATGTCGAACTAAAAGAATTCTTTCTGCAGGCATATCATACTCCTTTACTTTATATGTATATATACGCTTATCCAGTTGATTATGCAAGTTTAAGTAATAAACTCCACATAGTTTATGCGGAGTCTTTAGTCTTCGTATGGTAGCTGAGGTAGCGTCGAAATGGAACTTATTGAAGATGGAGGTGGTAGGGATTAGTTTATTGGTTAATGGGATGAGGGGTTAAGTGAGCTGTGTTAATGCTTAAATGCATCCTTTGCTAGGAACTAGCCATTTTGACAAAGGCTTCAGTGACTGCCGCATGCATAGCTGACTGCTTTTCTGTGCTTTGGGCTTCTTCTTGGGCTACTTTTTTGTGTATGGCAGGCATACCTATTGATATTCTATCCGGTAAAAGGAGTACTTTGTCCAAAAGATGCATCGGACCATATGGGTTATGAGGTAGGCCAGCAGCGATCGAAACTAGGCCGGAACCTTGAGTATCATCTATAGTTGGTTCTATAGACTCTACAACGGGTGCAATTATGTCGCGGGGAGAGCTCTGACCATAGCTTTCGTGCAAATAACTCTCAGTGTTGTTAACTCTAAAAACTGAACTGAATCTAACCCCTAAGTCAGGGTTGATTGTATCTCCCTTACAGGCACCATCAAAGAAGAACCATGGTTCAAATTCGTCCAACACACCTACTACCAAACCTCCTGTAGTTCTAAGCATTACAGGATCTTTACCAATCCCACAAAGACGCATAAGGGCCGTGGTAACTCTATCGTTCTGATGGTTTAATCCTGTCTTTATGTCTGTTGCTGCCAACATGTTAATTTTGTCTATGAAACTCAGACCATCGTCTAAAACAACATCACAAATACTGCTTCTTAGAGCTGAATACCTCTCAGTGATAGCAGGAGCTGCTGAATCAACTTTAGGTAGTACACTTTGTCTTGATAGGGGCACCCTTGCTACATCTTGTTCCATGTTCTATCCTTTTTCTTAACTAAACCTATTGCTAACTATGGATTATACCTCCAATACAGTATTCCGCAAGCTTAAGCAACAAACTCCACATTTCTATGCGGAGTCTTTAGTCTTCGTATGGTAGTTGAGGTAGCGTCGAAATGGAACTTAATTAAGGTTGAGGTGATTGAGATTAGTTTGTTGATAGGAAGGCTGAGGAGTGAGAGAGCTGTTATGTCTTAAGTGATAGCGTTTTGGACTATTACAATAGTACACAGCCTATAAAAGAGTTACCCCCACTAAGCAACGTATATACTGGACCTTCTATAGGGTACCAGTGCATTCCCATGATCAGTTACTAAGAGTGGCCCCCTAGTGCCTCCAACATGAATAAGCCTACCTGGTTCTACTACAGCGTCTCCCAAACCAGTAACGCTATGAACAGGAATCGGTGGTTTTGTCCTATCCACACCTATTTTTGAGTAGCCTACAACGCCATGTTGCATAAAATCTAGATCACCATCAACTAACTTCCCACCTTTTGTTATTTCAAATAGCTCTTTTTCTCTATCTATGAATTCCATAAGATGTGTTGCTCCTTGTAACCAAAATGCAAATCTATGGCAATTATAGAAAGTATTAAGATCTGACTTTAATGCGAAGAAGCGCTCGTAGAATGAGCAGAGGCTTTCATAAAAACCTGTTGGAACATTCATTTGAATAGGTGTTAATGATGTATGTGTGGGTATAGGATGATATATGACTGACGCAAGCTCAGGTGATCTATAGAGAGCTACTCCTTCTGCAACTATTCCTTCAACAGAAACTGCTGCCCTGGTAGGAAGATAAGGGTTTAAGTATGGGGCTGTCAGAAGCCAAACTTGGGTTCTAGATATGTCTTCAGCCAAAGTCTTAGGTGGGGTGGGATAATAAAGGTCCTTTCGATCGTCAGGATTAGGTATATCTAAAGATCTAGTGCTAGTTCTGGCCTCATTAAAATTAAAATCTTCTATCATAGTATATTTTACCCGGCTTAGCGAACATCACCTTGGACTAGGGAGAGGATAGTAATTGAATTATCTATATCTGAGGCATCTGGATCTACATATGCTAAAGGGTTCTGCCCCTCATACATATCTAATGGAGGATAATGAAAGTCTAACCGACCACGACTAGGCACAAACTGCATACTAGCTTGTGTTTCTCCTATTCCACCTTCTAAGTTAAGTAGCCCTAAGGTTGCTGTAACGATCTTCATTGATGAGTCGAATGCAAAGTCTTCACCATCAACGTTAAGTACACCCTCATACCAGTGTGCTTGGAAGTATGCTGCCAACCAAGGTTCACCAGCTACGTCATAAACTCTTTTATCAAACCTGAACGCATCAAATTCCTCTGAAGGAATTACATCTGGTCCAAGCTCAGCACCCGTAGCTCTATATAGACGTCTAAATAATAAGGGTTGCTGTCCATTCCTATACCACTTAGGTCGTCCTCGACCTATCTTCCATTCAAGGTTAGGCATATCTGGTTGCAATAATGGGAGGTCCTCACTAAATGGTCGTAAGTTATAACGAGATTCAGGAAAGTTACCCTTTTTATCCAATATGCTAGTCCCTTCTAAATCTTGAGGAAGTATAGCATCTACGGCTTCAATAACTTTTTCTAAACCTTCTTTCATATCGATATTCTAACATATTATTGTAGATATATCAATGACTGTTCAACCCAAAACCTAGCTTTATGTGGAGTCATTAGTCTTCGTATGGTAGCTAAGATAGCGTCGAAATGGAACTTAATTAATGAAGAAGTGATTAGGATAGCTAGTTTAGTAGAAAAGTTTCGGAATTAGAGATATGACTAAGGTCACTAATTTTATCTCTTTTCAAGTATAGGTGCGTGGTTATTGCTGGCTAGTCCTTCTGAAACAAAGTATCGTAGACGATCGATATTGGCAGAGTGACCGAGTACATGCTTTAGAAGTACTGCAGCTTGGTGGGTGAACATATCCCAGCCATTTATTACGACCAATCCATTATCCTGACCCAAAGTGGTTAGGTTGGTCACTGGGTTGCCAAATGTTACATCAGCAACCGCCTGATAGCTACTTACTATATCGTTTGTGTAGACAGTATCTTCATCGACTGAACCAATTCGTGTTGCATTTACTAATATGTCTCCTTTAATCGATTCAAGATCGACAAGTGAGTGAACTGATTTTATCCAATTAAATCTCTTTTGTAGAGCTTTGGCGTGATCTAGTGTTCGGTTAACGATGATAACTTCGTTAGGCTTCTGCGAAGTTTTTTCAAGTGCCAAGAGAAGAGTTTTTACGACAGTACTAGCCCCAACTATAACAAGGCGTTTATCGGTTGTGTCTATCTTCTCTTGAATGGCATTCAAAAAACCATAGCCCCCTTGGTAGTGTGCTCGAATCTTGCCATCAGAATTGGCAATATTTCCTATAATACCCGATATCTCTACTGTTTCATCGAGTTCATCTACTAATGCGGCCAAGCTTGGGTCGTGTTCAAAGCCTGCAGTGATAGCGCCTGTTAGATGTAAGCCCCTCATACCATCAATGAGTTCCTGGGGTTTATCACTACGAAAAAGCATGTACACCGCATTTATACCTTGATCTTCAAAGTAGGGGTTATAAATATTTAATCCTGTTCCATTGTCTTGAGTATGGAATCGTCCGATAAGTTTAGTTTGCGTATCTATTTTCATAATGAAAGTATAGCAAAACTCCGGTTTTATGCGGAGTCTTTAGTCTTCGTATGGTAGGGGTGGGTGATTCGAAATGGAACTTGGTTAGAGGTGAGTTAATAGATATAGCAGGACTATTCCGCTTATATGTCTAAAATTCTAATTAGTAATAAGGGGTAGTTCTTTATTGGAGTAGTAGATTTTCTTCGTAGGGAACTTCACTAACCAGTCCTTAAGTGCAAGGTAAAGCTTTTCGTAATACCCTTTTTCATAAAACGATTCAGTAACCCACCAACTTACGTCTATATCATACTCGAGCAGTTCTTCGGTTAGTTGAGTTCGGTGACCCATGGGGTAAAGATAGAAGCATCCTACATACTCGCCCTTATCAGTGTAAACAACGTAAGCAAAAGAATCTTTATCCCTAAACTCACGCTCGTGCCATGCGAGGTCAAGAAGGTCAAACTCTTCAGTTACGGCTTCTTCTGGCCAGACACCACCACGAGTTTTTCTTATGGTATCGAGACTTGAGTTTACTGCCTCCATATCTTCTTTTAGATCATTTCGGGTAAGTGGCCAAGCCACAATGTCCTGATACGAGAGTTTCAGTGGAGGCTCGAAGCCAAGAGGAAGGTCAAACTTTTTGATATAATCAGCTGGAGTCATGTCATCAGTATAGCAAAACCTCTGTTCTCACAGAGGTAAAAGTGCTTATGTTTGATAGGAGTGAGTGATTCGAAATGGAACTTGGTTAGAGGGGAGTTGGTTGCGATAGCTAAGATAGTTACTAATTTAAAAACTCTGGCGGGGTCTCGTTAGTCAAGGTTTCAGGGATTATGGAGCTGGGGTCAAAAAGCAAAGCATGGTTTGACCAAAACGACCTAAGCTTATCGCTCCTAGAATTTGGTTGCGGTTCTGGTGGAGTCTTCTTCCCAATAAAAGAGGTGACCAGGATGTATGCTGACTCGTTTTTTATTCTTGAGAGCTTAATGTAAAGCGTCCTAGACTCCTCACCTCTTCTATGACGGACAAACCTACTGTAACCCTTACGGCCTAGCCTCCTGGCAAATACTATATCGTCATCTGGCCCAGTGACAACCAACGAGCTAACACCAATGGAAGTTTTAAACACAACTTCTTTTTCAATTGTTTTACTCCCCTCAGACGATATATCCGATAAGGATTCTATAGTGTAATCCTTTGCAGAATCTTGAAGGTGACTTATAGATCTATCATAGACGAATTCCCCTGTTTGTAGAACCCCAAGCTTATTGCCCTTTCTCATACTTTAATAATAACAAAACCTCTGTTTTCACAGAGGTTTTGTTATAAGCGTAATGGTAGCCTTGGAGTGGAGTCGTTGGATTCAGATTAAGAAAGAACTGGTTAGTATGGCTGGTATTGTTAAGGACTATAGAAATAGCTTAACGGTTTAGAGTATAAGGGGCTTTGATGGAAACAGAGGCTATAAACTTACCTTCTAGCTGTATAATAAGGGCTATATGAAGTCTTTAGAGTATGCCTACGATATAATAAGAACCTTAAGGCTCAGTGGAGTTGGCTCAATCTATGAAGATGGTAGTGACTTTGTTATACCCCATAAAGACGGAACTAATCTAGTTAGAGTTTCCGAATCATCAGTAATTATAAATGTGCAAAGCCTTAATGATCGCCTTACTCCATCTAAACTCTCTAAACTTAACACTAAGGTTAGTACCGAAGACTTTGAAGCTTTTATAACCGAGCTGTCTTCCCTTTGTAAGATTGAACTAAACCACTTTGGGGTTAGCTATTACTGCTCAAATATTGAGGACGAGGTAAAAAAGATAAAGGAGCTAGTAGGTGGTGATGAATTATATGAAGAAGATTCAGGGATTGCTTCAACAAAATGGCTATTCATAGGCAATGCTGATGATCCGAGTAAGCCCCTATTTGAGTTAGTCTTGAATGAAAGGTCAAAACCAGTATTATCAAGCTGGGTACCTCATTTTCAGATAGATATTGATACCTCCCTATCCTCAGAAGATCTTAGCAAGTTAATCAATAAACACCTCGGCGAAGACTGGATAAAGTGGAGTATAAAGATTGATGGATTAGGGACACCACTGGTTATGGGTAGGCTATGCAGTATTGATGGATTAAAAGTTTACTTGGGGATAGGTACGAACAAAAGAAGTAGAGAGTGGCACAGGAAGGAGGGGCTTAGGGCTATTCCAGAGTAAAAGGCAGTGTACATATCTGCTTTTTACGAGATGTATAGATTGACTATAAACATCTAAAATGCTATAGTTTAGTGAAAAGAAATTAATTTATGCCTAGAAGATCATTATTTGAGGACAGGATGCTTGTCGGTACGCTCCATCTCCATACTAAACTTGGGGTATGGGGATTTGGTGACTTAGTAGAAACTTCACAAACTACTGGAGATGATACCGAAGAATTGCCAGGACACGTGGCAAGTAGAGCGTTAAGAAAGTTTAGAAAAGAAGGTTGGGTTGAAGCTGAGGGTGATCCTGATACGAGTATGGGGCCACGAATGCTTTACACTCTTACAGAAGAAGAAGGTATTAGTGCGACACTGAGAGCGGCAGGTAGAGAGCTGGCATCGGGAGAACGTTACCCAATTCCTATAATTGCTGAGTATTTTGGATCTTTAGCTAATCAAGATAGCAGAGACTAAGCCTTCTCGGTTTCAGAGATCAAGTCTTCTATTGCGACTGCTTCAATAGTCTTCCAACCTAAGAACTTTGGGGTTCTTTGCCTCTGGACTAAAACACTCCTACCCCTAATAACACTGGCGAATTGACTCAACGGATAATCACGCCTCATTTCCTCATTAGGACTCTCTACTCCTGGTAGTACTTGTCTATATCCTACTTCGGGTATTCCTGCGATCTCCGAAGCGATACTCCCAATTACTTCCTGTCCAGGCTTTTGATCTCCACTCCAATGAACAGTTGTTTCTTTTTTACCAAAGTCAGCGGCAGGGCCACCATCGTTTAGGTATGTAGTATCTTTCGTTATGGCTCTAAAATTTGTCATACCCCCATCTTATCAGATTATCCCTATAATGTCAATGTTAACTCTAAGCAAAATCCTACATTTAGATAATTTCAACGTCGCACAATCACGGATGTGCGACGTAGCCTACCCCAGTTAGGTCCCTATCTGGTGACTATCAAAAGTTGTCAAGAGTTTATGTATCTTTTTGTTACCCCTGTTAGAAAAACATATTATAAATCAAATTAATGGTGCTT
>JAUPUA010000007.1 GCA_030917805.1 Patescibacteria group bacterium | reverse complement strand
GGTATAGCCAGATCCTGTTTCTTTATCTTTTTACCAAAGAGTTTGCGCTTGATGGCGGTGGGGCTGGTTTTGTGAGGTTTTTTGTTACGCATTTTGATGTGTTTGCACTATTTTAGTGAGGTATCTACTCGGCTGCAAAGTTAAGCACTTTGGTGATAGTGCCTTAATGAGGGACTTTTAGGCTTAGCTAATTGTCGCTACCTCTGTTATAATGAAGTTTATTAATGAGTGATTTTTTTTCTGTAATTAGCACAACGAAAGGTGTAAGATCGGGTATTCTGAAGTTTCGAGATGGAACAGAGGTTACGACCCCAACTTTTATGCCAGTTGGGACTCGTGGGGCAGTTAAATCTATGTCGCCAGAATTAGTGAAGTCTACAGGATCGGGCATTCTCTTGGCCAATACTTATCATCTGCACTTATCGCCTGGGGGGGAAGTGGTTAAGGCTGGAGGTGGAACATCTAAGTGGATGAATTGGCATGGTCCTACACTGACGGATTCGGGAGGTTTCCAAGTATATACATTAGGGAAGATTCGGAAGATAAGCGAGGAAGGTGTTAAGTTTAGGAATCCGGTTAATGGCGATACGATATTCCTTAGCCCTGAGAAGTCGATTCAAATTCAGCATGATCTGGGCGCAGATATTATTATGGCTTTTGACGATGTGGTGGATCTTCATAATGAGAGGCACAGGCAAAGAGAGGCAATGGAGAGAACTCACCGCTGGCTTAAGCGCTGCGTCACTGAGCATGAAAGACTTCTTAAGCTTAACTTCCCGGAAGGTGATGGTCCTAAACTATTTGGAATTGTTCAGGGGGGGCTTTCTAAAGAGCTTCGGATGGAATCTTTAGAGTTTATTCAATCTCAAGCTGTTGATGGTATAGCTATTGGTGGGCTTTCTGTTGGGGAGACTAGGGAGGAGATGCACGAGATGTTAGAATTCCTCGCCGATAAGTTTGATGATAGTCCGAGACCGCACTATTTAATGGGGGTGGGTCATCCGGTTGATATGCGAAAGGCAATTGAGTGCGGAATCGATATGTTTGATTGTGTTTTGCCAACCCGTAATGCCCGACACAGTTCAGTTTGGATAACTGGTGATGAGCAGATAAGCTTAAAGGCTGAGAGATTCAAGCTTAGTAATGAGCCGATTGAGGTGGGCTGTGATTGTTATTCCTGCGTAAATAACTTTACGAAGAGCTGGTTTAGGGCGCAGTATAAAGCAAACGAGCCCCTGGCTGGGGCTCTGGCTGGAGTTCATAATTTAAGGTATTTGCAGAGGTTGTGTGAGGGGTATAGATCTAAGTAGGCATAGACCTTCTTTGGGTAAAATTCTTAAGGGCCTCCACTAACTCTTCTTCTGGCAATCTTTTAATCTCACTTATAACTGGGTCATATTCTTTTTGAATTGAATCGTACTCGTCCTTGGTGGCGAATAGAATGATCTTTGTTTCGATACCCCCAGGCACATCGTCTCTTTTGACCTGTAGTATTCCGTGCTCACTTCCACTGCCAAGGAATACGTCTAGGTCATGATTATCTTCGCTGAAGTATCCATTGATATATCCGTAGTGTGTCGGGAATGTTACGCCTAGGATAGGATAGTCGTTAAGTGAGTCAACAAACTTCTTATAAGTTCCTACTGGGTTCTCAATTACGATCTTTAATTCTAAGTCTAGAAGTTGCATACGATAATTATTTGGTGGGCGGTACAGGATTTGAACCTGTCACCTCTGCAACGTCAATGCAGCGCTCTAGCCAAATGAGCTAACCGCCCCTATTAAACTAAGCTTATTATATCAGATGTTCAGTGGTATAATTAAGTTTAATGAGTAATCAAGAAAATATTGAAGGAGTTCGGCACAGCCTGGCACATCTGTTGGCACAAACTGTTAAAGAGATGTGGCCAGGGAGCCTGAACGCTATTGGCCCGGTCATTGAAGATGGTTTTTATACCGACTTTGAGATGAAGGGAAAGCTTAGCGAGGATGACCTGCCTAAGATTGAGGAGGCTATGCGAGCCAAGCTTAAGGAGTGGACTCACTTTGATAAGAAAGAGGTTACCGTAGATGAGGCAAAGGAGATCTTTGCAGACAACAAGTATAAACTGGAATTAATTGATGAGTTTGCCAAAGAAAGTAAGATTTTAACTGTTTATACTTGCGGTGGCTTTGATGATTTATGCAAAGGTGGACATTCTGATGGTTTGGCCAATATTGATCCTAAGAGCTTTAAGCTGACTCGCACAGCCGGAGCTTACTGGCGGGGCGATGAAAAGAATATAATGCTAACTAGAATATATGCAGTAGCATTTACAACAGAAACAGAGCTAGAAGAGTACCTTGACAGACAAGAGCTGGCGAAAGAAAGAGATCATCGAAAACTCGGTAAAGAGATGGAATTATTTTCCTTTTCTGACTTAGTTGGTCCTGGTCTACCGCTTTTTACACCCAGGGGGACAATACTTCGGAGGCTACTTAAGGATTTAATGCGTCAGGCGGGTATTAAGAATGGGTCCCAAGAAGTGGAGATTCCTCATATTGCTAAAAAAGATCTTTACGTTACATCTGGCCACGCCCAAAAGTTTACAGACGAGTTGTTTGAGGTAGAGAGCAGAGATGAAAACGGCTTTAATATGAAGCCTGTTAATTGCCCGCACCATATCCAAATATTCATGTCTAAGCCAAGAAGCTATAAAGAGCTTCCTGTACATTATTCTGAGGTGACAATGCAGTACAGAGACGAGAAGCCGGGCCAGCTTATGGGTCTTCAGCGGGTCAGATCTATAACTGTAGATGATGGACATATATTCTTGGCAAAAGAGCAGATAATGAAGGTAGTTGCTGACTTCGTAAAGATAATCGAAGAAGTCCACACTGGGGTTGGAATATACGGTGAACATTGGGTCTCTTTATCTTTAAGTGATCCGAAGACCCCAGATGCCTATATAGGGACAAAAGAAGACTGGGCTCTTGCAGAGAGCATGCTGAAAGAAGCGTCTGAAGCTAATAACCTAAATGCTAAACCAATGGAGGGGGAGGCTGCCCTGTATGGCCCAAAGTTGGATTTTGTTTATTATACCGTTGGTGGCGTTGAGACTCAGCTCGCGACTATCCAGTTAGATTTCGCTACTCCGAAGAGATTTGGAATGAAGTTCATAAATAATAGAGGTGAGGAGGAGACTCCGGTGATGGTCCATAGAGCCATTCTTGGTTCACTAGAAAGATTTATGGTTATATTGCTCGAGAGGACTAATGGATGGGTGCCATTCTGGTTGGCGCCAGAACAGGTGCGGGTGCTGACAATTAATGACTCCGTAGCTGATTATGTTGAGGGTATCACAACGATTTTGAAAGATACTCTATTGATGGAGCCTTTAAAGTATAACGAGCTTAGGTATTCTGTCGATGATAGAAATGAGTCTCTTGGTAAGAAGATTAAAGAGGCTACTGAACTCAAGATTCCAGTTCAGTTGATTGTTGGACCGAAGGATAAAGAGGCTGGACAGGTTAGCGTTAGAACAAAAGATGGTGAATCTAAGATTAAACTAGAAGAATTGAAAGATTTTTTATTAAATCTTAAGTAAAAGATCATGTCTAGGGTAGATGCAGGTTTTAAAGAGAGAGTTTACGAACTCGTGGCGCAGATTCCTGAAGGCAAGTTGATGACTTACGGCCAAATTGCGGCTTTATGCGGAAATCCTTTGGCTGCTTGGGAGGTTGGACGGATTGCTCATGGCGGACCATCTCAGCTTCCTTGGCAAAGAGTGGTTAATAAACAAGGTGGATTAGCCTCTGCCTACACCTGGGGAGGTTTTGAAGGTCATAAAAAGAAACTCGAAGCTGAAGGAATTAAGGTGAGCAAAGATTTTATAGTCGATATTGAGCAACTAATGTGGTGGCCAGAGCTGAAATCGAACTAAATACTTAACTAACTTTACTTTGTAGTTAAACTTAATTGCTCAAAATGAACAACAATATTACCGTACTCGGTAGAAATATGGTACTATTTAGGGTAATATGATCGATCAACTATTTGGCTCAAAAACAAGGGTAAAGCTATTAAAATTCTTCTTTGCTAACCAGGATGAAGAGTTCTTTGTTCGGGAATTGACTCGCCTTTTAGATGAGCAAATTAATTCAATCCGCAGAGAGCTTATTAATCTTGCCGAAGCTGGGGTAGTTAAATCAATTGATAAGGATAATAAAGTTTTTTATCAGCTGAATAAAGATGGTGATATGTATGAGGGGCTAGATAAAATCTTGGCTCCGAAAGAGGAGGCCAGTTCAGCTAATGCTAAAGAGGTTAAGGCAGGTAAGGTTGTCGCCGACCCTACCGTTAAGGCTAAGAGGGGAATAGTCGTAAAGGATGCGAAACTTAATCTGATAAAAGAGGAACTTAGTTCAGTACCTGGGGTAACTTTTGTTCTAGCATCTGGAGTATTGCTTAAGAACTCACCCAAAGGGGTTGATCTTCTAGTGGTAGGAAAATTTGGTGAGAAAGAAGAAAACGAGATTAAAGAAAAAGTCCAAATAATTGAAAAAAAGCTTAATAAATCTTTAAACTTTGCTTCTATATCAGAGGAATCTTATACTTATAGATTGAAGATAAATGACAGATTCTTAATGTCTTTGCTTCAGGCTAAGAATGAGATTCTAATAAATGAACTAGGAGATAAATAAAAATGGAAATAGAATTCTTTGGTGGGAATGCCATAAAAATTAAGCAGGGTGGGGAAAGTATAGGTTTTGACCTTGGGTCGGATGACGGTAAGAAGTCGGCGGTTGCGGCCAAGGACGTAAAAGGGGTCTTCTTTACTGATGACCATAAAGCTAATGTCGGAGTACCGGACGGAGTGCGTAGTTTTCAGATGCCTGGAGAGTACGAAATTGGCCCTTTTAGCGTGCGTGGTGTTGCAGTTGAGGCTCAGGGTGATGTTTATGGTACTAAAAGCTCAAACGTGTTTCTGGTAGACCCTGGAGACTTCGGAGCAGTAGGTATCGTTGCCTATGCAAAGCCAGAACTTAGTGGAGAGGCTTTGGAGCTTTTGGCAAATGCCCGTTTGGTTATTGTTCCTGTGGGTGGCTCAGGGTTGAGCCTAGAGCCTGAAGATGCGCTTAAGCTGGTTAAGGAGTTGAATGCTGAGTTTGTTATACCAGTACATTTTGACGATGGCAGGACCAAATATGAGGTTCCTCAAGCGTTAGCTGCTGAATTTGCCAAGCTATGCGGCACAGAACCAGAGATTGTTGAAGGAAAGCTGGTTACCAAGAAGTTAGTCGGTAGCGTAGATGGGGTCAAGGTCGTCGTTATAAACCCTGCTTAGGCGGTCCAAGTGGCCCTGCGTATTTACTTAATACTAAAAACTCCCCTAAAAAGGGGAGTTTAAAACTTTCTATTGTTGGGTCTTAGCCTGGTAAGGGGTTATTAGTCCCTTCTTTTTTAGCATCCTGATACCTTGAGTGCTGATCTTCATCTTGATCTTTTTACCATCAATAATTACCGTCTTTTTTTGAAGATTTGGCTTCCATACTCTTTTTGTATGGCGCATAGAGAAGCTTACGTTGTGTCCGTACTGCTTTCCCTTACCTGTTAGTTCACATCTTTGCATAGCTTTTTCTTTTCTTAATACTCATAGAGATTATAAGCTATTTATGATGATTTTTCAACAGGGTCTGTTCTAGGGCAGTCATTCTTCTGCTATAATCTCAAAACGTAACTACTTAAGTGAGTGGTCGCCCTTATACATTTTGGGAGGAAAGTCCGGGCAGCGTATGCACCAGGTGACAGTTGCTAACGGCAACCGAGATCTTTTAGGTCTTAGGGAAAGTGCCACAGAGAATATTCGTGCCGAGCTTTAGGGCTTGGAAGCGGTGAAATTTATCTTTACATGGTGACATGATAGAGTTGGTAAACCCTGTCGGCTGCAAGGTAGAGTCGTTCTTGATCACTGATTTAAGTGGTGTAGGTGCAAAACATAAGAATGGCTTATTGAAATCCGCGTTTTTCGAGCAGTTAGAGCAATCTTCTGCCAAGATAGATGACCACACTAACTACTTTCTTCAGAGAGTAGTTAGTCACAGAACTCGGCTTATCAAACTTAAGTAGTATATATAAAATACCCCGATTGTATCGGGGTATTTTTGACTCTTGTAGTATTAAAAGTAGATTTACTTATTAAGTGTTTGGGTAAGTTTTTTAAAGGCAGCTTCATCAGTTACGGCAATGTCTGCTAGAATCTTTCTGTCTAGTTTAATGCCTTTGACATTTAACTTATGGATAAATGTAGAGTATTTTTCACCGTTAAGCTGGCAAGCATTAGAAATACGAGTAATCCAGAGCTTACGGAAATCACGTTTACGAT
>JAUPUA010000070.1 GCA_030917805.1 Patescibacteria group bacterium | reverse complement strand
TCCAAGCTCGCTCATTAAAACCAATTTTTGCTGTTCAAGCTGAGTTATATACTCTTCTTTTTCGTCTTGTGAAATCGCCCCGTCAACAAACTTATTGATAGCATTAGTTCTTTTTTCGGCTAGCTCATCGAGTCGATCTCGGGCACGAGATATGCGGTTATTTAAACTCACAAGAGTAACATTAGCCTCTTTTACTAACACGAGTTTATATAGTTTCAATAACTCCTTCTCGGGTTTAACATTCTTTAACAAATCTACAAACTCTTTATGTACAGTTCCAGCACTTACACTTGGTACTTTTCCTTTGCATGATGTCCTTGCACAGTGATAACGAGGAGACTTCGTGCCATTGCCATTTCTTGGTGCTGAAGAATATAGACGGTGTCCACAGTTCATACATAACAATAAACCTCGCAAAGGGTAGTCGGCCCTTTTATGGTCGTGTCTTTCGCCTTTGCGTGAATCTTTAGAATTTATAAGTACTTGATTCTTTCTATACACTATATCGTTAATAATGGCTGGATGTTTACCTTTGACAAGTTCATAACCCGTAAACTTATCTGAAACATATCCAGCATAGACTGGATTATTAAGCATCCTATTTATACTATCTTCACCAAGAAACTTATCATATCTGCTTATAAGCCCAATTTGCTTAGCATATCGTGTTAACTCAGCCTTGGAAATGTCACCAACGCTGAATCTTTCAAGTACCTGCTTAACCTTTTCTGACATCTTCGAAAATTTGAGCGTTGGTCTTGGTTTCCCCAGATCGTTTTTAATCTTATGTGGTTCATAGCCAACAATGGGTGGATGCTGCCAATATCCCTGCATGGCTAGAGACTTCATATTATCTTTTGTTGCACCCGACTTAATCTCATTATCAACTTGCCCCATTAATACCAACAGTGGCTCCATGAAGCGTCCTGTGATGGTGTCGTCTAGTGGCTCGGTGGCTGAACGAATAGTAATGCCCAGCGTCTTAAGTGCAAACTTCACATTCATTACATATGAATCTAAGTCTCGAGACATTCGATTCATTTTATATACCAGTACATGGTCAATCTTCCCTTTGTACTTCTTTGCATATTCAATAAGTTTTAACAGCTCTTGCCGTTCCGTATTCTTGCCTGATTTAGCCTCATCGTAAAACCATTCAATTACTTCAATACCTTGTGAATCAGCGTATTTCTGAATTACTTGTCGCTGTGTTTCAGGACTTTCATTATCAATCTGACGAACAGAGGAAATTCTTAGATAGGCTATCGCTTTTTTCTTATCATTGCTCATGGTTATATACTAACATACCTAATGTTTCTTGGAACCTAAACATGCTAGTGACTTTCTAGCTATATGGGTGAGACTAATAATTATTTCTTGCACTTGGTCATCGGAAAAGTGGTTATATCTTCGTCCTAAAATCTTTCTAGCTTCAACGACTGAAGTCGACGGCTTTTGTGTTATTTTATTTTCAAAGTCCATATTTCTCTTTACCTCTAGCAATAATCTCGCTAAAACGATCGATTCTGATCTCTGATTCGCTTTCCGCATTCGTTAAGCTAGTTAATCCCTTCATTTTGAAAGCTAGTTCAAGGTACGCTCGTCTGTTACCTGGGTTGGCGTCAATGTCGTTTCTTAATGCTGTTAGTAAAAAGTCATTCGGGAGTTTTTCGTCAAGTAATTCAATATAGGATTTACTCCTCGTAAGTTTTGAAGGGGTTTTGGCTGTATTCAGAGAGTATCCAGAATCTCTCATTGCTTTACTTACATTTCCACCATTTTCCACCATATTATTAATAGCTTCCTGCTGCTTGTGGGTCATGACTGCCTCGCTTTTCGGGCACTCTTAATATAGTGACTAAATAGTCTTGCTGGATTATTACCTTCTGCTGATCGTCGACGCCATTCATGAACCCGTTCAACCCCGAACTCTTGAATAACACCACAGTACCAAGCCCTGAATTGCGGATTATCGTATTCGCTCGCTAGCTCTAATGACAAACTATCTACAAGTTCTATGGGAATTGAAACTCTAGCCGTATACCTCGAATTGGCATTTGCCATTTGGGAATTTATTATGTCTTTAATACTTGCCATATCCCAATTCTAGGCTTAATAAGAGGATAGGTCAGTCTATGTTTAAAGGAAGTCTTTAGATGTTACTTCCTTGGGTCTATAGCGAAGATAATACTGTTTAAGTAAATCCACCGTATTAAGAGACTGGTTAGGACGCCCAAGATATTTATTTAAGGACTCTTTTTGATACGATTCAAATATACTGCGATATGACTCACCAGATGTTCTTGCTTTAAATATCGCATAAACTAGATCTGGCTTTTCAGTAGATTTAACCTTAGTTTTTTTAACTTGTTTTTCGATTTGTACTTCATTAACCAATTCCCAAGCTTTAATGTACTCCTTTTTCTTTATGTTTAATGGTAATACAACTGCTATGTTGTCAGAACTTTTATCATAGAGTACGTCAATTACGTTGTGGTTAATCCCGTAATAGTTGTTTAATTTCGGGTTCCTAAACCTCTCAAGATCAAAGTGCTTTATTTTATACTTGTCTGCTAATACGAATTTCTTATCAATATATTGTAGGATAGGCGTCTTGTTATTCTTTGGAGATGGATTGCTCAAGTATTTTTGATATGCGACTTCAAGGTCTTTTAGATCTCTTAGAAAATCTTCATCTTCGAATACATGGTAGCAGTGCCACTGGTATGTTGTTTTTGGTTCGATATCTTTGAGAAAGTTGTAGTTGTGCATAAAGCGATTATCTTACTTTTATGGGAGTGTAACAAGACGAGGCTGTGGGAGGTTGTATATTGTAGGAAGCAATGCAAGTACTGGCTAAGGTCAATATACTCACCACGCTTCTAAGGGCCTTATGAAACGCTTTTCATCGTGCTTGGGGGAGTTTACTGTAATACCAGCTAATATGTCGGAGGTTAGAGATATTATTCTGGATTAGATTGCTTTCGGTGGTGCTAATGAGTTTGAAGACTTGTATAATAAATAAAGTGAAGAAACGTATAAAAAAACCTATCAGAAAAGTTTTGAGGGCAATCTCGAGATTTAGAAACCGTTTCACAGTAAGGCAATGGATATTACTCAGTATTTTCTCAGTACTTTTGTTGGTAGGTGCACTAATGCGTATTCCGATAAAGTACGAAAAAACAGAAATAGGTTCCCTGAGATACAGTACTAAATACAAAGAGGAAAAAAATCTAGAACTTAATACTGAAAAAATAATCACTGAGGGTCAAGATGGAAAATCTGAAACAAAATACCTTTACACTCAATCTCTCTTCGATTACATATTCAGAAGAAGCAATGTTAAAAAAGAGGTATTAGAGGTAGAGCCAGTTGCGAAGCCACAGGACGAGATTGTTCTAAAAGGTAAGAGAAAGTGGCAATATATGATGTGCTCTGATGGTTCTTACCGCTATTTTAAAGATAATGAGTTCAA
>JAUPUA010000032.1 GCA_030917805.1 Patescibacteria group bacterium | reverse complement strand
CCAAACACTGTAGCCAGGTTCCTTTTTATTTATGTGTTTGGTGGTTTCGGTTATGGTTCAAATAGTCCATGTAGTAAAGAATTTGTTGCTGCGATGTTTGAGACTACATATGAAAGAAGGTTTGCAGACGATTACGAAGCTGGTTTAGAATTTACTAGTCTTGTTGGTGCATACATAGACTCAGATGAAAGATGTCCAAAGACTATTGAAGAGCTAACGAGGTAATAGAACTGGATATTATTTTGTCGCTAGCGAAGATTGGATTTATGTCGAAGGTTCCTTAAGATTTGTAGTGAATAGAATACTGCAACTGCGCCCGTGGTGTTGGCGACGAGATCTACCCAGGTGTCGTAGCGGTCTCTTGAGTATTCACTAAAGTTTAGTAGATCTAGATTTAATTCGATTATTTCGTTGGCTACTCCAAAGATACTTACAATTCCTAATAAAAAAATCAGTTTTATTCGCCAATCTTTTAGCCATGGTATTTGAGTTTTAAAGTTTTGGTACAGATAAAATGAGATAAGTCCGACCGCGACTCCTCCACCAATGGAGTGCTGAAGAAAGTTTAGGAATACCTCTAAACTTAAGTCCGGATATCCTGCTAGCCTTACATATACCTCAAAGAAGGCTGTATAAATAACTGGCAATAACCCAGCAATGTATGGGAGATACTTTAGTTCTTCTTTTTTGTTAATACCATACAGCCAATATATCTTCTTTGGTAGAAAAGTTAAGGTTAATAGCATTCCTATTCCTAGGAAGTAGTTTATAATTGGAGTATTCATTAGCTAGTAATAATTTTATCAGATGCAGATTGTTATTTACTCACCAGGAGACAAGCCTAAAGGTGCTGAGAAAGAGTTACTAGAAGATTATTGTAAAAGAATCTCTAGGATCTTCAAGTTTGAGCTGCTGACAATACCTGTTTCTGCAGATAAGCTAGTAGAGAGTGACTTTGTAGTAGTTCTTGATGAGACAGGAGTCCGATTAAACAACCTTGAGTTTACTAAAAAGTTTGAGGATGTTACTAGCTCTGGGAGGTACAAGAGACTTGTTTTTATTATTGGTGAGGCATATGGAGTCAGCAGAGAGCTAAAAGAACGGGCTAATCTAACTTGGAGTTTCTCTGAGCAGGTCTTTCCTCATCGACTATTTAGAATAATGCTTGCTGAGCAGATCTACAGAACAATAGAGATAACCAAAGGGTCACCGTATCACCATAATTAATGCTAAGAAAGCGAACTATGGCGCAGAAAAACCCCTAGATTCACCAGAGGCTTAAGAGTTCTCGCAATGAGGGTTTAAAACTTATCACTATGCTTCTTTAGCTTTGGAGCGCGAACTTTTTTGCTAAGAAGACTAAGATTCAAACTTTACTCTTAAACACTAATGGTCTAGAGGTTTCACCTGCCACATAAAGCTCACTATTTGAATAAGCCAATGAGGAAGTTTTTAGTACCTACTCCTTCTCTAGAATGTTTTAACAACGATTCAAAAGCAAGTACTTACTGCTTATGTTACCAGTTATCCTTCTAAATCTGCAAGTTCTTGACGGGTATTCTTAACAAAATCAGACTCTGATTCCTCATTGTTTTGAACTGTTTCCGGGGTAGGGTTATCCACACTATAATCGTATTGATCTTTTTGAGGTTGAATTGTTGAGCCGGAACCTCCATCTGTATCAGCAATCTTTAGGTTATAGTGGGCGTTATTCTTGATTCCTAAAGAACGTAAAAGAGTCCTAATGCTTTCGGCAATAGCACCTCTTTTACCGATTACTCTGCCAAGATCTGCTGGGTTTACGTAGAGTGTAAGTAGTACTCCTCTTTCATCAACTACGCGCTCTACCTGTACATCGTCCTCATTATCTACTAACTGTTTTGCAATAAATTCAACAAAGTTTTGGTCAATTGTGGTTTCCATGGTCTTTTAGTGGGACTCGTTAGGTTTACTTAAGCTTAGTTTAGCTTATTACTAGGCTTCGGTGGAAGTCTCTTCTTTGGAGGCCTCAGTAGTTTCTTCAGTGGTCTCTACCTCTGTCTCAGAGGTTTCTTCTGATTCTGCCGGAGCTTCGGCTACCTCTTCTTTTGGTTGATTCTTTCTCAACTTTTCAGCGTTTCTGGTTGTACGAGGCTTATTAGCAACTTCTTTAACCCAAGCTGGCAGCTTAACTCCCGATAGCTTAAGGAGCTTTACAGACCTAGGAGATGGTTGTGCACCAGCATCTAAATACTTTTGAGCTAATTCATTATCTAAGTTAAGTTCTTTTGTGTGTGGGTTGTAGTTTCCAAGACGGGCCACTACTTTTTCTTTTGAGGGGTGAGTTCGCTTATCTTGCACAACCATGCGGTACATGGCTAAACCCTTACGTCCTCTTCTTTGAAGTCTGATTACTAGCATTTGTTATTCTCTTATTTCCTTATTGTTATTTTTTGTCTCGAGGATTAATGTTGATTATACATTAAGCTTAGCCCACCTGTAAACGCTTGACATATAGTAGTTTGTACTTATAGAATAATTCAAAATAGTTTGAATTACATATGGAACACCCTATAGATAAATTAAATCCGCGAGTGGCCATTGCACTTAGTGGTGAGTTCAGAGTACCTACTGATCCTATACAGGGTAGGAGTCATACTCTTGCAAGATTGTGTTGGGCGGCAACTGAAAAAGGAGAACTCAAAAGTAATTCAGGGTTTATGTGGACCTATGAACCAAATTGGATGCCTGGTTTAGTCTCAGTATCCCTAGGAGAACATCCATATTACGGTATATCCTTCTACGAACCTGGAAATAATCAAGTATCCGCATTTGTACGTAGGAGTGACCCTACAGGAAATGCTATCACTCTAGTGGTTAGTAATGAATTTAGCACAATTTTGAAACTTGACACCACAAGAAATATTTTTAAAGCCTCTTCTACAATTGCCAGTACTATGGAAGGATACCTAAGCAGATTTGAGGGTTGGACTTGTGCGAGCGATGGATTGTGGGTACCGCCTAGTCCTGAGGTTGATCAACCAACTGTCGAATCTTAGTTATAAATTCTTCTTTACTAAACTTAAGGGCTTGCTCGCGAACTTTACTTGGCTCGTGCTCGAACTCTCCAGCCTCAAACCTTTTGAGAATATCAACAAGAGATTCTAGGGTTTGCTCTTTAAAGAAGACTCCAGATTCTGGAGAGATGTAATCTCTGGCTCCACCTTTTTTGTAGGCAATAACTGGAGTTCCGGCGGCCATGCATTCTATGGCAGAGATTCCGTAATCTTCTTCTTGAGGGAAGATCATTGCCTTAAAGGTTCCGAGTAGCTCAGATTTCTCTTTGTCATCAACATCAGTTCTAAACTTAATATTATCGTGGCCAGAAGCTAGCTCTTTGAGCTTTTGGTGCTCAGAACCATTACCAATGAGAGTTAGGTCTAACTTAAGCTTAATGCAGGCTTGAATGGCTAAATCTGCACGTTTGTAGGCAACTTGAGCTCCAAAAACGACGTAACCTGCCCTATTTTTAATATCAGAATTAAGCTTAATAAGGTGAGTATCTGTTGGAGGAAATATTACGGTAGATTCTCGCTTATAGTATTTTTGGATTCTTTTTTGAACTTTTGATGATATGGCTACAAACTGAGTAACTCTGCTGGCTGCAGAATAATCAAACTTTCGCATTAGCCAGACAAATGGTGGGATTATTGGTTTTATTAGGATGTTGAGCTTGCCAAATCCTGGGTCTTTTTTATAATCATTGTAGTGCGACCAGTAGTAGCGAGTTGGGGTGAAGCAGTAGCAGATATGTTTGGTGTTCTCGCCAGCTTTAACTTGCTTTGCATCCGAGCTTGTATCCGAGATGATAATGTCGTAATCATTAAGCTTAATTGATCTAAAGGCAATGACTCTAATTACTGGAAAGAGTTGATGGAAGTTGCGTAGTTTTTTAGGAAGTTTTTGAAGCCAAGTTGTCCTGATCTGGCTTTTATATTTATCAAATTCAGGAAGCTTCTCTGGTTCGTATACAGAGGTGTAAATGTCGGCTTTAGGGAAGGCCTTTTTCATGGCAAGAAGGACTCTTTCGCCTCCGCGCATGTTAGTTAGCCAATCGTGTACTAGTGCAATTTTAGGCTCTTTTTTAGACATATCTTTACTCACCAGATCTAGTTAAAACTACACCAATTGTTTTGAATAGGATTTTGATATCTAGCCAGAGGCTCCAGTTTTGTACGTAGTAGACATCTAGTTTAACGCGATCTTCGTAGCCTAAATTATTGCGTCCAGACACCTGCCAAAGTCCTGTAATACCTGGCTTTACACTTAAGAACTTATCCCTTGAGGCTTTATATCTTATGAGTTCTTCTTTGGTTATTGCTCTTGGGCCAATTAAGCTTAATTTACCTTGTAGAACGTTTATGAGCTGCGGAAGCTCATCTAGACTAGTTTTGCGCAGAAACTTCCCTAAAGGAGTTATGCGCGGGTCATTTTTAAGTTTTTGGGTTGTCTCCCACTCATGAAGTAGATCTTCTCTTCCCATTTCTCTAAACACTTGCTGGTTTGTCTTCTTGCCACCAGTGCAATACTTCCAGTACATGCTTCTAAATTTATAGATATAGAACGTCTGGCCAAATCGGGTAACTCTTGCATGTTTATAGAATACTGGGCCCCTAAAATCACTAAGTTTAACAAGAATAGCCAGGATGATCATAGGAATGACTGCAACTATGAGAAGAATTAAGCTTAAGGTTATGTCAAATATCCTCTTTAGGACGGTGTTCCATCCAACAAGGGGAGTGATGTGAACATCTAGGCTAGGAACTCCAAAGAACAGGTCTGTGGTGGTTTTAACTCCGTATAAAGATGAGTTAGAGGGGATGAGTTTATAGCGAGCGTGGGCAGCCTCTACTGCAGAAGTCAGCTGATAATTTCGCTCGTCATCTAGAACTTCTGTCTGGACAATAAGATCAACGTGGCGTCCGCTAATTCGTTTGAGAGCTGCGGAGAAGTTGGTAATCAGATGATCCTTACTCGGTTTGAAATCTCTAATCTTGTTGGCTTTAAGCTCTGGCATCCAGATTCCTTCTAAACGGTATTCATAATTCTTATTGCCAGTTAGATTGTTATAGAGTTTTGGAGCAATGTCGCCATTACCGATAATTAGAACGCGGGTTAAACCCTTGCCTGACCTTGCGGCCATAAATTTAATGAAACGTAGAACTAAACGTCCTAGCCATAAGAAGCCTAAACTTAAGCCAAAGGCATAAACCGGAACAAGTCTGGCTGGGAAGAGTGGTCGATCCAGGGCAAAATCTAAAGTTATGAGCGCCATTATACCTATTAGTGACGTAACTGCGAGAGCAACAAACTCTTTAACAAACCTGTGATAGAAACTTCTTTTATATAGGCCAACCGAGGCCATGATTCCAAGCCAAAAAGGTAGAACAGAGAGGTAAATCAAAAGATAGCTTTTTGCGGATATTGGATTTAGGATTGGTCTTGTATCAATTTGAACTCTTAAGATGTAGGCCACAGAGAATGAGGCAAGAATAGCCAATGCATCGCTAAATATTAAGGCTAAATTATAAAGAAGTTGAAACTTTTGTCGCATAGTTATTTATAGCTAAACATTGTACCATTTTTGAACTTAAGCTTAAGCTCATTGATATATACTAACTATTGTGGTAGAATAAGTTTAGATTAATACTAAGAATATGCCAGAAAGACTAGCAATCGTAACAATTGACGCAGGAAGTGACGTAAGAGGAAGAGTCTTAGACCAGGAGAGAGTTGGTACTAGCTCAGGAAAAGGAACAATGGCTGATGCAATCAGACAAGTAGGAGGTTTAGCTTACGACAGCGGATGTGCATATAGATCAATCACCCTAAGGGCAATGATGGAAGGACTAAGTCCAGACGATGAAGTGTTTCGAGATAGATTAGTTGCATGGGATAATGCTGGGAATTTTGGGCACTCTGAAAGAGGTCTCTCTCTATTCGGAATGGATGTCCATGAATCTGTTCTTCATGGTGGAGATGTCTCTAACAGAGTAGCTTCGTTCGGTAGCTCTAGCTTCGTTAGGACATACACTAAGCATATGAAAGTTAAATGGCTTGAGGATTTTGCTTCAAAGTGGTCAGAGCCTCTAGTCGCTTTTGATGGCAGAGAGATGAGACAGTTTGTACAAGAAAGAGTACTAGGAAAGCCAAGGGTTGGAGCTGATCTTCTAGCGAGTCTTGTTATGGTAGTCGACCCAATTGAGGCAGCACATCGAAGGATGTCTAGTAGAGGAGAGGTTGAGTATGGTGAAAAGGGGTGGCAAGTACACCCTGCCCTAGTTAAGACTCATGAGGAATTAAGAAAAAGGGCGCTTCAGGATGAGGACAGGCCAGTGGATGGCGTTGGAATGCCTGATGAGTTTGTGCTTTTTAATGAGCAAGATGGTAGATTAAGTCTAGCTGAGCGTCATAATGACTCTGACTTAGAAGATGCTTTAGCTGAAGGTGTACCTATTGTATTAGACACTACTGGCGTTAATACTGATAACGTAACAAGGACTGGCTTAAATATAATTGCTAGGGGATTAATGTGGTCAGAATCAGAAGCACATAAGGCTATGGCGCGCAAAATTAATGAGATTTTTTAGAGGACCTTATACTCTCTGCTAAACTTAAGCTTAAGATGCTTAAGAGATTTTTAGAACAATATACGGCTTTGAGTTTTAGAGAGAGATTGCTTCTTGCTCTGGTGTTTGTTTTGCCGTTGGAGAGAATTCCGAGCTTTGATGTTGCAGGACTTACTGTTAAGCTTAGTATCCTGGTTGGAACTCTACTTGTGGGGCTAGAAGCTCCTAGGTTATTAAGAAGTTTTAAGTTCAAAGAGTTCAGGAAGAGTTTTGTTATTGCTCCCCTGCTCTTCTTCGCATTCTCATTATTAAGCTTAATTTGGTCTGAGAGCACCACTTTTGGGCTTAAGTCTAATTTGATCTTAGGGTTTAATGTCGCGGCGTTTTATGCAGTTTACTCTGTGGTTAGAAACTGTAGGGGTAGGACTTACCTAAACTTAACTTACAAAACACTGATTGTATCTGCCTTGTTGGTGATTGGGTTTGGGTTTTGGCAGTGGTTTGGTGATCTCTTGGGATTAAGTTCAAACTTTACTGGAATACGTGAGGAGTACACTGCTGAGCGTTTAGGGTTGCCAAGAATGCACTCTACCTTACTTGAGCCACTTTATTTTGGGCTTTATCTACTCTTACCCCTAGGCTTATTGTGGGCAGATAGAACCGGAAAGTTTATCAAAAGCATCTACTCTAGATTCGGCATCATAACCTTAATTTACATGGCGATTTTATTAAGTTTAGCCAGAGGAGCAATTGTTGCCAGCGTATTCATTGGTTTGATAGGCCTAGCCTATAACTTTACAGAACTTAAGGAGAGACTTAAACTTAAGGATCTAGCAAAGTTAGCACTTGGTGGAGTTCTTGCTCTGGTGCTTCTTGTTGGCCTAACTTCTGTTATAGGAAAACAAGGAACTGACGAGGATCATCTTTACGAGAAAGGCTTTTCTACAATTGTTGGGCATTTAGAGACAATTAAGCCGTGGGGTTCTAAAGAGGACGAGGCTGATCAGAACTCAATCAACTCTAGAGACGAGGCAAGAGAAGATGCTTGGGTAGTAGTTGAATCTAGTCCTGAGAATATTCTAGTTGGTGTTGGAGCTGGTCAGCATGGTTTAAGCTTGGTGCCAGAAAAAGGCTTCGAGGCAACCTCTAATTTTATGTTACTGGATGTTTGGGTGGAGTATGGATTAGTTGGGCTTTTGATGATCATATTCTTCTTAGGTGCAATTTTAAGAAACAGTTTTAGTAGGAGTTACTTGAAGAAGCTAAGCTTGAGCGAACATGAAAAAGTTTTTGTTATTGGAATTGGAATTTATTTGCTTGGGTTCTTGATCCAAAGTATCACTTTTGGGGAGTTAACTATTACGCACTTGTGGGTAGTCTCTGCACTAGCTACTTCTTTAGTAGTCTGTTATTCTTCCGAATCTGTAGAATAAGCAACATAACTATAAGTGGCGAGAACAAAACTATTAGAAATAATATTATGATTAGGGATGTTTGGTCTCTCACATAGGTTTTTAGATAAAAAATGATAGTAGCAACTACTATCGTTACTATCATAGCTCTTCTTGCTACAGTATCTTTTCCCTTAGTATTGTTATTGTTATTGTTATTATTCTTAATCATAACTTTAATTCTCCTTAGCTAATCTTTGTAACCTTCAGCTTGCTTAGTGAACATTCCGGCATATAACTTAGAATTATTCATTAAGTCTTTGTGGCTGCCCTCTTCAATGATCCTACCCTTATCTAAAACAACTATTCTTTGGGCTCGCTTAACTGTTGAGAAGCGGTGAGAGATGATTAGGGCAGTTTTATCACCGTAGTGAGTGAAGATGTTGTTGAAGATTTCATACTCTGCATTAGCATCTACGGCTGCTGTTGGCTCATCAAGGATTAGGATGTTCGAGTTGCGATAAAAAGCGCGAGCTAGAGCGACACGTTGCCACTGTCCGCCACTTGGCTCAACCCCTTCTTCAAAAGAGTTATCTAGAATCGTGTTGATACCCTTTGGTAACTTGTTTAAGATTGGTCCTAGATTAGAAAGCTCCACTGCACGATCAATCTCCTTTTTAGTCGGAGTCTTGGTGACACGACCTAGCTCTATGTTGGTTTTGATATCGAATGGGTAGCGGTTGAAATCTTGAAATAGAACACCTATTTGGCGCCAGTAGCTATCAAGATCAAGTTCTTTAATGTTAATGCCATTAACCAAAATCTGGCCTTCAGTCACATCATAAAGCCTTAATAGAAGCTTAATTATGGTGGTCTTCCCTGCTCCGTTCTCGCCAACTAGGGCTAGATGTTCGCCTGGCTTGATAGTTAAGTTTAGATTCTCAAGAATCTTTTCGTCTGGGTTAGATCTATAGGCAAATGAAACATCTTTGAATTCGATTGTTGGGATCTCTGCCTTGTTAAGCTTAATTGCATCCGTAGGACTTACGATTGTAGCGTTCACATCTAGGATACTATAGACATCTTTTGTATAGAGTATAGATTCACTTGATCTTGATATTATCGAAGATAAGTTGCGCATAGATGAACTGAACTGGTTCAGTACACCAGCGTAGAATGAGAAGTTAGCAATAGTTATTGCTCCTTCTACGGCTCTCTTAAGAAGGTATAGTGTTACTGCAAGAAAAGTTCCCTCGTAAGCTAAATGAGCCACAGACTCTGCTCCAAGAGTTGACTTTGAGGCTGCAACTTGTGTTTGACCAAATTTATCTATATTCTTTGCAGCCACACCATAAAGAAGCCTATTCTTAAGACCGTAAAGTTTTATTTCAATTAGATTCTTTTGATCTCTGAACAGTCCTATTGTCTTTTGGTGAGTATGATATTCATCCCCTTTTGTCGCCCATATTCCCCATTCAAGCTTAGATCTTTTTATCTCTGCATATATTCTAGGAATACTTGAAACAATTATAAGGATAATTATAATTGGCCCTAACACAAGAACTGATCCTAGAATTAAAATCATTTTTAATAGGTTATAGTAAAGGTAGACTGTATTATTAGAAACTGCCTCCACAGCCCAGACTCCTTTTCTATCGATCTTATTCAAAAGCTTCTGATTGTTACGATCTTCAAAGAAATCTGTATCTAGTTCGGAACGTGCCCTGTTAAGCTCTAAAGTGAACCATTTATCCCACTTAATAAACATTATTCTGTCGGATAAGGTAGATAATGCAGCAGACATATTAACTGCCAGAAGGATGAAACCTTCAGCAATAGCAAGTTGGTAGAGTAGACTAGTTGCCGAGCCCTGGTTTACGGAAGTAATTAGTTCTCCGAGGACTCTTGAGCCTACATAAGTTGCGATTATTGTACCCACTACCTCTATAGTTGAGAAGAAGAATCTCGATGAGTAATTTAGTTTATCAATTTTCCAGCCAATCTTTAGTGTTCGAGCTATTACGTAGATGGAGTCTTTTAGGCCTATCTCTTTAGACTTCTTTGTTTTATCTTTATCTTCTTTTTTCATATCTAATTGCTTATGTTTAATAGTAGCGTATCTAGCGGTATTTTACCGCTTTTTATGGTAAACTTAGATCTACTAAAAGATGTAGCTCTAATGCTTCTCTTATTGAATTTTTAGCCGAATCATTGTTTTGATTTAAATTTTTATGAAATCTGATGATATTATAGCAAATAATATACCCTGTCACGTAGGTCTTATTCTTGATGGCAATAGAAGGTGGGCAAAAGAAAATGGTTTTAGTAGTGGACTAAATGGACATAAGGCTGGATACGATAACCTCAAGAATATAGCAGATTATGCTTTTAATAAGGGTGTTAGGAATGTTTCTGCCTATGTTTTTAGCACCGAGAATTGGAACAGAAGCAAAGAGGAGGTTGATTACCTAATGAAGCTATTACTAAGAATGATGAAGAGAGACATTAAGGAGCTTCACAGAAAGGGTGTAAAGGTTTTATGGCTTGGAACAAAAGTGGGGCTTAAACCAGACATTATTCAAGCTATAGAGGATGCAATATTAAAGACAGAGAAGAACATTAAAGGAACCCTTGCTTTTTGCTTAAACTACGGTGGCCACCAAGAGATAGTAGATGCCACTTCAAAAATTATAAGTAAAGGGTATAAGGCTGAAGACATAACTCCTGAGTTAATCGAAGATAACTTATACTCCCCCGAGCTTGGTCCAGTAGATTTAATGATCCGCACAAGTGGCGAACAACGCTTAAGTGGGTTTAATCTATGGCGATGTAGTTATTCTGAGTTAGTTTTTACAGACAAGAAATGGCCGGCATTTACCAACGAAGACTTAGATATTGCACTCGAAGAATTTGCCAGAAGAAATAGGCGTTTTGGTGGAGACGCGCAACCTGGTTAAGCTAGTTAGACTTCTAGGCTAGAAATTGCTAAGTCTAAACTGTTAAACTTAAATTTACTAAACAAGGAGACTATAAAGATGTTAGATCAAGCTAAACTTGCCTTACAGGCAAAGAAGATTCAAAAAGAACTTACTAAAACTATTATTGAAGTGAGTAGCCAAGATGAGAGCGTAACTATTCGAATGAGTGGTGAGCAGAAGCTAAAAACAATCCGTATTGACGAGGATAAAGTTGATGGCGACTTTAGATCACTTGAGACTAATCTGGAAGAGGCAATGAGAGAGGCTATCCAAAAAGCTCAAGAAGTTGCTCAAGAAAAGCTCAAGCCAATTATGGGACAGCTTGGCGGATTAGGACTGTAAAACTAAACTAAGATCTCTGCACTACGGTCAAGATGATGGAACAATATGTTACCTAAAGCATTAGATGATTTAATTGAGGCGCTGAGTCTGCTTCCCGGTGTTGGACCTAGGACTGCTGAGCGTTATGCATGGGCCTTATTCAAACGTCCTCAGGCAAAGTTGGATGAGATTGCAGGCTCAATCTCTAGCCTTCATGAGAAAGTTAAGCTTTGCCCGAAGACTTTTGCTTTAATCTCAGACGGAGAGGACGTTAGCCCACTTTACTCTGATGACGAGAGGGACAAGAAAGTTGTTATGGTAGTTGAGCAACCTTTTGATATTATCCCACTCGAAAAGACCTCTAAGTTTAATGGAACTTACCACGTTTTAGGCGGAGCGATTAGCCCAATTGATGGAATACATGCTAGCGATCTTAAGATTGCTGAGCTAATCCGAAGAGTTAAGGAAGATGAAGTAGAAGAGTTAATCTTAGCAACTAATGCCAATATTGAGGGAGAAAGCACTGCTTTATACATTCAGAAGATGTTGGAGGATGCAGGAGAGAAAGTTAAGCTTACCAGACTTGCTAGAGGCTTACCTACGGGAGTTGATCTTGCTTACGCTGATCAGATTACCTTAAGCCATGCGTTCGATGGTAGAAAGGAGTTCTAAGATGAAGATTTGTTATATTTCGCTGTTTCCAGAGGTTATTGAGGCCTATAATAATGTCGGTATGATGCGAAAAGCTCAGGAAATTGATGCCGTGGAGTTTATTTATCTTAATTTAAGAGAATTTGGCCTAGGCCCACGAAGACAAGTTGATGACACTCCATACGGAGGAGGCGATGGAATGGTTTTAAAGCCAGAGCCAATTTCTGGCGCAATCTTAAAAGCAAAAGATCTTGTTGGTGAAGATGCATTGGTTATTTTGCCAACTCCTAGAGGCAAGCTATTCACTCAAGATGACTCAAAGAGGTTTGCTAAGATTAACAAGAACTTAATTATTTTTTGCCCAAGATACGAAGGTTACGATGAAAGAATCGTGAAGCTAGTAGATGAGCAGATTTGCATTGGTTCTTACGTGCTAACTGGAGGCGAGATCCCCGCAATGGTAATTTCTGATAGTATTGTTAGGCTTCGGCCTGATGTATTAGGAGGGGCGCAGTCTGTAGATAAGGAGAGTTTTCAGAATAATCTGACGTTTGTTGAGCATGCTCAGTATACTCGACCAGAGATTTTTGAAGGAAGTAGTGTACCAGAGGTGCTGAAGAATGGTAACCATAAGGAGATCGAAAAGTGGCGAGAAGAGAATAGCTTAACCTGAACCGTATTATTTTCTTTTTTCTGTCAAAACTTTAGTTCCCCATAAGGCTTGTGCAGCTTGATAGGAGATCTCGTTGCAGTTATTAAGACAGACAGGACCGCTAGCAGCTTCAGAAGAATTAGTACATTTGCCTACTATTTTAACTCCGCCAGTAATTTCTATATAGCTGACATATGCCGAACAACCTAGCTGGTTGCATGGACTGAGGTCTAATGATTCTACGTGGGTTCTTTCTACCCCATCTCCCATAAGTAAATAAACTTTTTCTGCAGCCATACTTTTTTTAACTATACTAAACTTAAAGGTGCATATTCTAAATGTAGTTGTTTTGGCCCAGAACTGAAGACTATAGTGGCCATGGGTTCGTTGATTTCTACAACTGTTCCCACACCAAAGCTTGGGTGAGATACTTTTGAGCCCTCGGCTAGGCTTGAGTTGGTTTCTGGCTTAACTTGTTGCTTAAACCCACCCTGAGAAAGTGTTTGGTTAACTTGTTCCGCTTCACTAAAGATATCCCTCGCTTGAGGTTGAAAACCTCCAAAAAGAATACTGGTTGGATTTAAGCTAAAGCCCGGTGCTACTTTGATAATGTTTTCGTCTAGAAGCTCTGTTACAAAGCGTGAGGGTGGATTGTTTTGTGGATTGCCGTATATTATGCGCCTTGTAGCATAAATGAGGTAAAGGGCCTCTCTGGCACGCGTCATGGCCACATAGGCAAGTCGACGCTCTTCTTCAAGCTCTTCTTGATTACCGGCAGAACGAGAGTGCGGGAACACGCCCTCTTCTAGGCCGGCGATAAAGACGACAGGGAATTCTAGCCCTTTGGAGCCATGAATTGTCATTAAGGTTACAGAGTCACCTTCCGAGGTGAGCGAATCTAGGTCTGAGACAAGCGCGACATCTTCTAAAAAGGCTCCAAGATCAGTTGCACCTTGGGCCGTAGCTACACTAGCGAGTTCTCTTAAGTTCTCTAAACGTTCAATACCTTGAGGTGTGTTATCGTTATAGAACTCATCTAGGCCAAATTTAGATATAACAATTTGTATAGTATCGGCTACATTATTCATGAGCAGTTCAGATCTTATCTTTTCTATCTTTGAATAAAAGCTTTGGGCAGAAGTTAGGGCTTTACCACTTATACCTGGGCATTGGTCTAGAAAGGCCAGGGCGGCTGACAGAGAGCCTTTTTCTGCTGCGAAGCTCTGCAGAGCTAAGAGAGATTTAGCACCTATACCCCTTGCAGGAACATTAATAATTCTGTCAAAAGATACCGAGTCGTTTGGATTATAGATTAAACGAAGATAGCTAATTAAATCTTTAACCTCTTTGCGCTCGTAAAAACGTACTCCTCCAACAATTTGATATGGAGTTCCTGTGCGCATAAAGGCCTCCTCAAAAGAACGAGATTGGGCGTTTGTTCGGTATAGGACTACAAAGTCTCTCCACTGGCGGTCTTCTTCAGAGATTAAGTCTCGCATTTTAGAAACGATCATCTCGGCTTCGTGGTTCTCGGAACTGGCCTGCATTAACTCTACGTCTTTGCCGGGGCCTTCTTCTGTAAATAATTCTTTGGCAGAGCGAGAGGTATTTTTAGTAATTATTTTATGAGCAACATCCAAGATATTCTGGGTCGAACGGTAGTTCTGTTCTAGCTTTATAACCTGAGCACCTGGAAAGTCCTGCTCAAAGTTAAGAATAATTCGATAATCAGCTCCACGCCAGCTATAAATGCTTTGCCAGTCATCTCCTACAACAAAGATGTTACTTTTTTCTTCTGTGAGTGATTTTAGAAGTTTGTACTGAATTGGGTTTGTATCCTGATACTCGTCTACTAGAATGTGCTTAAACCTCGATTTGTATGCTTCTCTAACCTCCTGAGATGTTGAAAAGAGTTCTGCAGTCTTTAAGATTAAATCATCAAAATCTAACGCTCCGAGATCATCCATCTTTTTCTTATAAATCGGCCAAGCTTCTGCGGTAATCTTTTCATTAGGTGTTTTTGCGTTGAATTCAAGGTCTTCTTGAGTCAAGCCGTCATTCTTCATCTTTGATATCAAGCTCAAAATTGGGCGTGCAAGTTTAATATCTTGAATATTTAAATTATTTTTAAGAATTTGCTTAATTAGCTGCATGCGATCGCCATCATCATAGATAACGAAGTTAGATGGAATTCCAATATGTTGACCTTCTCGTCTTAGAATACGCACACAGATGCTATGGAAGGTCCCTAGGTAGGGTAGGGTGAAGTCTGTGCCCTTTTCACCCCCTAGGTTTAGATAGAGCTCCTGCACACGCTCACGCATCTCTTTTGCGGCTTTATTGGTAAAGGTTACAGCAAGGATTTGGGATGGATATATTCCTGAGCGGAGTAAGTGCGCAATTCGATATACTAGAGTTTTAGTTTTACCAGAACCTGCGCCGGCCAGAACCAGAACTGGCCCATCAATTGCTGTAGCGGCTTTATATTGAGCCTCATTGAGCTCTTTTAAAAAATCTTCCGACATCAATAAATTAGAGTGTTTTTACTTAATCTTAATTGTAGCAGAGTAATCTAGGCTAAACTTCTTGGCTAGATCTTGGCAAGGAACATTTTAACGCGGTCTAACACTTGTGTTGGCGTACAGTCTGCTTTAATAATGAAATCTACGATGTTATCTGGGGTCTTTATCTTGCCCATAGCCTCTTCTTTACCAAGGTTTGTTAGTACAATAACTGGGGTCTTTATTCCGGATGCTTTGAATTGATCTAGCGTTTCTGGTCCGTCTTGAACAGGCATCATGAGATCCATCAAAATAATATCTGGCTGAAATTCCTTGACCATACGGTGGCCAACTGCTCCGTTTTCTGCTACTTCTACTTGATAGCCGACAGATTCAAACTTGAATCGGTACATCTCGGCGATCTCTTCTTGATCTTCAATGATTGCAATTTTTGTATCTGCTGGGTCTTTCATATTCTAGATAGTTTTATAATATTAAGCTTAACCCTTTTTTGATTGTTTAGCAAGATATTCTAGTACCAACCCTTTTGTTGGCTATGTGCCCAGGCCCCTTGCCAACCACCCCATCTTTTAACGTAGCTATTCCCCCACCTTAAGGCGACTAAAGGGTCATTCCAGTTAGCACCTAGCTTTGAGCAAGGGTAGGCCTGGACTAGACCACATGCACCCGAACTTCTGTTAACTGAGCCAGGGTTCCAGCCTGATTCTTTTTGAATAAGTCTGTATGCAGCATCCCAGTCAGATTCTGCAATACCAGCTGCAGCCATTAATTCTTTAGCTTGGGCACTGACATTTGCTCGAGATGAAGTGACCTTTTTTGCACCGACAAGTGTGACTTGTTTTCTAGGCTGGGTAATGACAACTTCACTTACCGCTCTTCTTG
>JAUPUA010000024.1 GCA_030917805.1 Patescibacteria group bacterium | reverse complement strand
TCTATTAAGTGTGTAGGGCTGAAAGTTTTGTTTAGGGCAAGAGCTATGTCTCTAGTCTTTAACATAAGGTGACTGTAGAGCCGATTGTCTGTAATTGACCAAATTTTAGGCCAGTGGTTTTTAGGAATAATTAGTGCATGGCCTTCGCGCAAGGGATCAATTGAGAGGATAGCCATAACTAAGTCGTCTTCGTAAATCTTGTGGGAGGGAAATTCTCCCCTGACTATCTTGCAAAAGGCACAACTTGGATCTGTTTCCATGGATAAGATTATAACTTACTCAGAGCTTTGGAGGGTAGAATATCTAGTGCTTGATGGGGTAAAATAGACATAAATAGAGAGATCAGCTTAGCCAGTCTGTTAAACTAGTAATCTATAAAGAGTTTAGTAATTTAGATTGATTGTGGTAGAAGCCATGAGCATAAGTTTCTACAGATAATAATACCGGTAAAGATTTTAATTGATAATGAAGAGCATAAAAAAGAATAGTAAATCTCAGAGTAAGCCATCTAAGAGACTAGATAAAGATTTAAAATCTGTTGGTGCTAATCCTTTAAAAAAGGTTGCTAAAAAGGCGCTTGGTGACCCGCAGGAGCAGACTTTAAGAAGACTTAAGAAGCTGGTCTCAAAGGTGAATAAGTTAGAGCCAAACTACGAGAAGATTAGCGACGCTCAGTTAAGGAAAGAATCTCTTAAGCTTAAGGAGAGGGCTCAGAAGAAGGGTAGCAAAGAAGATCTAGATGATTTATTGCCCGAGGCATTTGCTCTAGCTAGAGAGGCCGCAAAGCGTGCTTTGGGACAAAGGCATTTTGATGTTCAGCTGATTGGTGGAATGGTATTGCACGAGGGTAATGTTGCAGAGATGAAGACAGGTGAGGGTAAGACCCTAGTGGCAACTTTGGCTGTTTATCTAAACGCTCTTAGTGGTAAAGGAGTGCACGTGGTTACAGTTAACGACTATCTGGCGCAGCGTGATGCTGGGTGGATGGCTAAGGTCTACAGCCTGCTTGGTATGAGTGTGGGGGTCATCATTCCAGATCAATCTTTTATTTATGATCCAAAGTTCGAGAACAAAGAACACTTCGATGAAAGATTTTGGAACCTAAAGCCAGCAAGCCGAAAAGAAGCCTACGCTGCAGACATAACTTATGGAACAAATAATGAGTTCGGGTTTGATTATTTAAGAGATAACCTGGTAGATGATGCGAGCAATCTTAGGCAGAGAGATCTAAATTTCGCAATTGTCGATGAAGTTGACTCAATCTTAATTGACGAGGCAAAGACTCCACTGATAATTTCATCAAGTGCATCAGAAAGCGGGGCCGGGTATAGAACTTTTGCAGAGATCGCAACTCATTTTGAACCAGAAGATTACATCCTGGATGAAAAGAGACATGCCGTTAATCTGACAGACGCGGGTATATATAAAGTTGAGGGGATATTGGGTATAGAAAGCCTATATGACCCTAAGAATGTGCATCATATCTATCATTTAGAGCAGGCCCTAAAAGCCCAGACTCTTTTCAAAAAAGATAAAGATTATGTTGTAACAAAAGATGGTGAAGTAGTGATTGTGGATAGCTTTACGGGTCGATTGCTAGCTGGGAGACGTTATAACGAAGGTTTGCACCAAGCTATTGAGGCCAAAGAAGATGTTAGGGTTCAAGAAGAGAGCGTAACTCTGGCAACCATATCATTCCAGAACTATTTTAGACTTTATGAGAAGCTTGCTGGAATGACGGGAACTGCTAAGACTGAAGAAGAAGAGTTCAACCAGGTTTACGATATGGCGGTTATTGAAGTTCCTTCAAACAAGAAGTTAGCCAGAAAAGATCTAAACGACAGAATTTATGCTACCGAAAAAGCCAAGTTTAAGGCCATTGCCCAGAAGGTTAAAGAGCTAAATGCTAAAGGACAACCTGTTCTAATTGGTACTGTTTCTATTGAGAAGAACGAGATTTTAAGTACTTTGTTAAGCTCTGAGGGGATTCGCCACCAGGTTCTAAATGCGAAGAATAACGAGGGTGAGGCCCAGATCGTTTCAAAAGCTGGTGAAAAGGGTGCAGTTACTCTTGCTACAAATATTGCAGGGCGGGGTACGGATATTGTTATTAAAGATGATATTAAAGAGCTTGGAGGCTTATTTGTTCTGGGCTCAGAGAGACATCAAAGCAGAAGGATTGATAACCAGTTGCGTGGGCGTTCTGGACGTCAGGGTGATCCGGGTGAGACCCAGTTTTACATATCGGCAGAGGATGAGCTGATGCGGGTGTTTGGTGGTGATACGATGGCTAATTTAATGGTCAGGCTTGGTGGTGAGGATGGTGAGCCCATTGAGCGTCGCTCAATATCTAGGGCAATCGAGCGCTCACAGAAACTGGTAGAAGGAATGGACTACGATTCTCGTAAGAATGTGGTGCAGTACGATGATGTGATGAATAGGCACCGAAGATCTGTATATACGAATCGTCGGGCAATGCTAAAAGCAGAAGAACACGATCGTATCTCTAAGTTAGTAAAAGATGCTACAGATGATGGAGCTAGGGACGCAGCCTCTAGAATTGTGGAGCTAGTAATCAATAAAGAACTAGTAGCTGCCAATGAATATCTGGAATTTATAGAAGGCCAGTTTAAGCTGAGGAATAAAAGTTCTGAGAGTATCAGAGATCTATTAGGGCTTAGTGAAGTAAGCCAGGAAGAGGGTGAGTCTAAGAGCAAGAGATCGATCAAAAAACGTGTTCAGGGTTTGAACCCTGTTAAGGCTCCGGCAAAACTAAAATCTAGCATAGTTAGAAAACGCCAGAATAGAGCGCTCATTAAAAAGAGGAAGTCAGTTTCTAAAAAGATCAAAGAGATCTTAAATAGTAGCTTTAATGATGCGGAAGCTAAGTTTGCCAAGGAACTTGATAGTGAGATAGTATTTGGCTACCAGAGACAAGCGTATTTAAAGATTCTCGATGAACTTTGGATGCAGCACCTCGAAAATATGAGTCATTTACGTGAGGGTATAGGTTGGAGGAGCGTTGGTCAAAAGGACCCTCTCGTTGAGTACAGGTTTGAAGGTCAGAGGATATTTGAAGAGATGATGCGTAACTTGCGGGCAGAACTCGTTTATGCGTTAACTAATGTAAGCCCTAAGGCTGCCGTCAATCAGAGGTTAGAGACAGAATTAACAAAGGCTGCTGGACATGCGATTGATAATGCCGATGAGATCGCCGGATCTTTAGAAGAGTTCGAGGCTAGTGACTTTAAGGGTACAACTAGAATAATAGAGATGGCTGAGGGTGAGATTGGATCTAATACTCCTAAGGCTAGAACAACAATAAAGAGCCCAAATAAGCCTCAAACCAAGAAAAAGGCACCTAACAAGAGCACCAAAAAGAAGTCTAATAAAAAGCAACGTCAGAACAAGAAGAAGGCTAGGAAGTAGCAATTTATGGAGCACAAAGTTGAAGAAGTAAAACTTAAGTGCGGAGCAAAAGGATTGTTGATTGATGTCCCAGAATCCCCAGTTTATTGTATGGAGATCTGGTTTAGG
>JAUPUA010000073.1 GCA_030917805.1 Patescibacteria group bacterium | reverse complement strand
AGTATAGTTGCCTACTTTCTGGGTGATAGTAGCTCACATGATCATGGTAGGTTTAGCCTTAACCCTATAAAACATGTTGATCCGTTGACTACGATTGCTTTGCCGCTGGTGCTGCTGCTTGCAGGCGGTCAGCCCTTTGCGGCCGCTAAACCAGTTCAGATTAATTCCGGAAGTTTAAAGTGGAGGGAGGTTGGTATGGCGATGGTGGCTGCGGCAGGTCCTTTATCTAACCTAGCAATGGCACTTATATTTAGTTTCGCGTTTAATACCATAGTTACAGATTCTGAGCTAACTAATAAGATCCTGCTTTATGCAATCCAAATTAATGTTGGTTTAGGGTTGTTCAACTTGATTCCATTCCCACCACTAGATGGATCGCGAGTCTTATATGCAATTGCTCCAGATTGGTTGAGGGGAATCATGGATAGAATTGAATCTTTAGGCTTTACGGCAATTATATTCTTTATGTTCATCCTCTACCCATTTATAGATTCTAGCTTACTGAGCGCTAATAGGTGGGTTCTGAATCTCTTCTTAAGTTAGTACTTAGAGTTACTTTCTTACAGTTAATGCAAAAAAAAGAAGCTCAGGGTGAGCTTCTTTTTACTTTTCGAAGATTGTATTTAGTTACTTCTTAGATTCCTTGGTAGGTTCTTTTGACACCTGAGCTCTGGCTGAGTTAAATACTCTGACCATTACGTAAACAACAAAGACTATGACGAAGAAGTTGATTGTTGCATCAACAAAAACACCTGGTCTAAACTTGATTTCTGCGATA
Organism: Patescibacteria group bacterium; assembly: GCA_030917805.1. Taxonomy (GTDB): domain Bacteria; phylum Patescibacteriota; class Saccharimonadia; order Saccharimonadales; family HK-STAS-PATE-42; genus HK-STAS-PATE-42. The sequence goes on along the minus strand of JAUPUA010000073.1, from coordinate 3,018 downwards.
TCAACAACCTTACCTTTGAAGGCTCCGGTTCCACCCATTAATCTATCTAGAATCGGTGTGATAAAAGATGCTAAGAACTTTTCTACAAAATCTTTAAGTGCGAATCCGATTACTAGACCGGTCGCTATAACTAGGACTTCTTGCTGGCGTATGTACTTTTTTAAATCACTCATCCTGATAAATTCCCCCACTTTGGAAATTAATTAGCTTTACTTACTACTTAAGTTTAAGCTTAAGCGCCATGCAGTGTCAAGAGAGTTAATAGATCTAGGTTCGGTTGACCTGGAGGGCATCGATCTCTACTGGTGTTTCGCGACCAAACATGTTGACCATAACTTTGAGTTTGCCTTTTTGGCTGTCGATCTCTGAGATTGCTCCATCGAACCCTTTGAATGGCCCATCATTGATGCTAATAACATCTCCTACTTTAAACTGGACTTTGTGCTCACTAACATCGGCATCCATACGCTTAGTAATTCTGGCAACCTCTTCATCTGATACAGGTTGTGGATCTTGCCCGCTGACTGCTGATGCAAATCCCGTTACACCTGGGGTGTTACGAACCGCAAACCAAGTCTCCTCTAACATAACCATTTGTACGAATACATAACCTGGGAATATTCTTTTGCTAACAATCCTCTTCTTGCCGTTTTTTACCTCTACCTGTTTTTCTTTTGGAACCAGGGTCTGATAAATCTTATCAGCTAGATCTAGACTGGCTGCACGTTGCTTAAGGGCTTCGGCAACTTTTTCTTCATGTCCGACGTGAACATTAATTATGTACCATTGTTTTACTGGGCTTAGAATACTCATAGTTATTTTATTTCTTTATAATTTAATCTTTTAAAAATACCAATTCGAACATTTTGCTAAATAGACTGTCTAGTCCAAATAGGAGAAGCGCCATAATTACACTAAACATAAATACGGTTCCGGTTAGCTTCCACGCAGTCTTTCTATCTGGCCACTGAACTTTTTTAAGCTCAATATATGACTCTTTTAGGTATCTAAAGAACCACTTAATTGGCTTTAATGGATCAACTCGCTTTGCTAGAACCCCTTTAGTAGGTGTTGGGGTTGATACCTCTTTATCGCCTACCTCACTAGCCTTATTAGAGGCTTTGTTAAAGATTTTAGCCAGTCTGCTTTCTGGCCTTAGGTTTTCATCTATACTTAGTGGCTTTGAGCTTTCTTGTAAAGATTTCGCTCTAGCTTCTTTTAGCTTAGTAGATAATGAATTAGACTTCTTAGTCTTACTTTTAGTATCTTTTGGTTTGCTGTTATTTTTTGTTGCCATTTTTAACTTTATAGGTGAACTTAAATTGTTGATCTAATTAAAATAACCTTAGATTTAATCTAAGGTTATAAGTAAAAAGTATCTTTGGCTTGTGAGTCAAATTATATACTAAAACTAGTTGATTTATCAAGACTAGACGCTAAGAGTATTATGCCCCCGCGCTGCTAAGAAATCTACCTACATCAATTGTATCAACTGGTATGAACCTTGGTGAGAATCTAGGGCAAGTTGCGCATAAGTTAGTACACTTCCGTCCGATCTCATCTACCATATCATCTTCACTTCGCCCCTTATCATGCCATACGCCAGTAGCTGTACGAGAAATTTCTAATGCTGAGTGATCAATCTTGCCAATACTAAGCCATGCCGCACAAGATAGAAGCCCAAAGGTTCCGGTGCCATCATCGCCAAAAACTGCGCTTATACATCTGTCTGCTCTTTTTTCAGTCTCTGCCATATTCAAATATGTATCTAATAATTAACGTTAGTTAGAATTAGAATACTCCAATCACAGCTGAAAGTAAATTGCTTAAGTTTAGGCAATGTTGTTAGAATAAAGCTTATGTTTAAAGAACTTTTAAAAATCAGACTTAGCCACTATTTTATTATCCTGTTTTCATTCTTTTTGGGTGTGCTGATGTTTATTCCTAAACCTACACTTAGTAGCTCTGCCCTAACACTCTTTTCGATCAATTCCTTCTTGTTTGGGTTTTATTTTACGCCGGCCTTAAATAATCAGAAAGCCAGGATTGAAGAGCTTGGAAAGATTATTAGGGGTGAATCAGTTGCGCTGTTCAAGATTCTTATAAGAACTAGAAAGATTACGGACGAGAAGGTGCATGACAAAATACAAAAGATGATTGGTGATTACATCAGGGCTTGTTTAATAGAAAAGAAGGCGGGAGCTGGTGAAAAAGAATATGACAAAATGATTGGTGAGCTCGTTCACTTTAACAGAAAGCATAAAGATATAGCTGAAATTGATGGAATTTTAGATGCACTCTCAGACAACCAAAGTAATAGAACCAACTTTGACATGATGATGGGCAGAAGAATTTACAGTAACGAATGGTATGTAACGTTGACACTTTTTTCGGTAACTCTGGCTCTCCCGATTATTGTAGACATTGGTAATAATCCAATATTGCACATTGTCGCGGCAATGATCTGCGCGACATTAAGCTTACTGTTAATTACTTTACTCAAGGTTAACTACTTAGTCCATAAAAAAGCTAAAGGAATTTGGAACCCACTAGAAAGCCTTCTTGATAGTGATTTTAGAACTATTCAGAACAAAGACGACCTTGCTGACTAAACTTAATTACTAAAAAGTAGTAAACTTAAACTCTCTTTTTTCTTCGTCAATTGGGATTATCTCAATTGTGATTCTATCTTCTGGAAGAACTCCCCGAACAGATTCGGCCCATTCAACGCAGATAATTGCTTTAGGGTTCTGAATTGCCTCTGCTAAATCTTCAGCGATTAGGCCTGGTTCTGGCAGTCTATAAAAATCGTAGTGATGTAAGCTTAAGTTGTCACGGCCAGAATAGACATTAGATATTGTGAAAGTTGGGCTAGAGACACTATCTTCAGATTCTATTCCTTCAGCAAGGCCACGCATAAAGCTTGTTTTACCAGCTCCAAGATCTCCGATGAATTCGATTACTTCTCCACCCTTAAGTTTAGAGCCAAATTCTCGGCCTAGATCTATAGTCTCTTCT
>JAUPUA010000089.1 GCA_030917805.1 Patescibacteria group bacterium | reverse complement strand
TGTATTACCGCTAAGGCTTTTTATGTCATCCTGTGTAATCTCTATCCACTTTTCCCCAAGTGTCTCAATCTGCGATACCATCTCTGGCGGTAGACCAGTCTGCACACCAGATGCAGAGTTTAGGAGTAAAGGTAGATCTTTAAGCTTAATGTACAAATTGCCATTCTCAGCAACCTGAATCATCCCTCTTAGCCTAAAGGCAGAGACACTTGCCTCAAAATTAAGCTGGGCAGCACCCAGGTCTTTCGTAGTAATTGCATCCAACCCAAGCTCAACATTAGCCATTGGGTTGTCGGCAGAGCTAACTTTAATAGTCATCTTTTGCTTGCCGCCGTCTTTCAAGCCAAATAAATAATTGCTGATTGATTTTGCAGCAACGTTCTCGGGCCTGTTCTTAATACTCTTTATCACTAGAGCACCAGCAACTCCACCTAGTGCAACGACTCCGACCAATACTATGGCTGCAATCTTTAACTTCTTACTTTTTAAATTGAATTTGGGCTTCTTCTCAGCCTGTGGTGCATTTTCTAGAGTTTTCATACTTTATTAGTTTAATTAACTTAAGCTTAATAATATCATTAAATGTCAAGCTACATGAATTGGGCGGCCTTCTTCTCTGTTATAATCAATCTTTAATGACAAGTTATTTTCTTGATAGGTTAACCCAACAACTTAAAGATGAACTCAAAAAAGTTCTCAATTCCAGCACAGAACTAGAGGTAATCGAGGCCCATCCTAAAACCGGGGCAGATCTAGCCGTACCATTATTCAATATAGCTAAAGAGCTCAGCCAAAACCCTAACGAGCTTGCCACCAAACTATCCCAAGAGCTTGAGCTCAGTAGTGTAAAAAAAATAGAGCCTGCCAGCGGCTTCCTCAACGTCTGGCTCAAACCCGCACACATAGCCCAAGAATTAAATCTAGATATCAGACAACACTCCACCTACGGAGAAAGTGAGGAGGGTAAAGGTAAATTGGTATTCGTAGACTACATCGGTCTCAACATGGCAAAGCCTTTTAGCGTTGGACACCTCCGCCCAACCCTACAGGGGCAATCTCTCATAAACCTGCACCGACTCTTAGGCTACGAAGTTATCGGCGACACTCATATTGGGGACAGCGGTACGCCCTTTGGCATATGGGTAGTAGGCTTTAGACTACTTAGTTCAGAAGAAAAACTTGCAGAAGGAGGGGCATATGAACTAGGTAGGGTCTATTCTGAAACCAAAGCCCTAATGAAGGAGGAGGAAGAAGTCGGGAATACTAAGCTTAAGACAGAAGTTGCAGAGTGGCTAAGAAGACTAGAGGCTGAAGATCCGGAAACCATCTCCTACCAAAAGAGGTTTAATCAGGTTACCCAAGCCCACATGTTCGAGATTCTTGAAGAGCTCGGCATCCATCCAGATGAGAACCTAGCAGAATCATTCTTCTTAAAAAGAGGAAAAGAGATATCCAAAGAGTTGGTTGAGTCCGGCACCGCAATAAAACAAGAAGATGGCTCTATAATTGTTAGTCTTGAAGAGCTGAGCATAGAAACTCCTATTTTATTAGAAAAGAGTGACGGCTCTGCACTATATGCGACAACTGATATTGCAACCTTAGAACACCGGCTTAATAACTATTCAAAGAAGCCTGTTAAGATAATTTACTCTGTAGATATCCAGCAGCGCTTCCACTTTCAGCAAGTCTTCGCCCTGGCAACCAAACTTAACTGGGTGAATGATACTGAGCTATACCACGCATGGTTCGGCCAGATCCAAGAAACGAATGAGGACGGAAAGCGGCAGAAGATGAGCTCACGACAAGGGGCTATGTATATTCGCGATCTTATAGATAGAGCGCTTGAGTTCGCAACAAAAACGGTAGGGGGGCGTGAGCTGTCTTTCGAAGACATCCACAAGATCGCCATCGGCGCCATTAAATTTAACGACTTCGCTCAAGACAGAAAAACCAGCATCCTTTTTGACTGGGATCGTATGTTTAGCCTGCAGGGCTTCTCGGGGCCATTCGTCCAGTACGCTGGAGTTCGTATCAAGTCTATCCTTCAGAAATTAAACGAAGATATTAGAGACAATAGAGAGCTAAGCACAGATTACGACTTTCAAAAAGAGTCCGCCCTCCTTCTTAAGCTTAGCCAATATCCAGCAGTGGTTAAAAGCTCTGCAGAGAAATACGAGCCCCACCACCTCGCAACCTACGCGTTTGAACTGGCCCAAGAGCTTAACCGCTACTACGAAGATGTAAACATAGTTAATTCCGAAGAGCAAGAAAAAGAGGCTCGAGTATGGCTTCTTAAAATAACCTACCAAGTACTAGAATCTTCCCTAGGAGTTCTCGGAATCCAAATCCCCTCAAAAATGTAACCTATGGCCCACCTTCACACAAAACCAAACGAACACGACTTAACCGCTAGTGCCTATATTCTTTTAGAGGATAGGGGGGAACTCAAGATGTGGTTCCACTTGCACAGGAAGCTGAATAAATGGCTTCAATTTGGCGGTCATGTAGAACACATCGAGAACCCCTGGACCGCCATTCTGCACGAAATAGAAGAAGAGGCCGGATATCTATCCAGCCAGCTAAAACTACTCCAGCCCAAAAAGTTTATCGGTGATCTGGACGGAGCCATCATACATCCAGCTGACGTTTGTATTAATACTCACCATTTTCCAGGACTGGAGCATTATCACACAGACATAGCCTACGCCTTCGTCGCAGAACAAAGACCCAGCACAAGACCACAGAAGGGTGAGTCTCAAGAGCTAAAGCTACTGTCTAGACAGCAAATTGTAGAACTTGAACCAGATCAAATCCCGAGTTCAACCCGTCAAATAGCCCTATACATATTTGATGAGATCCATAAGAGTTGGGTGCCCACAAGACTATCTGTCTTCAAAATAAAATAATTTCTGGTGGGCGAGGAGGGACTTGAACCCTCACGAGATTGCTCTCAACGGATTTTAAGTCCGTCGCGTATACCAATTCCGCCACTCGCCCATACTTTTAATGTACCACAAGCCCCATACCCTTTGAGCTAATTTCATGTGGTGCGCGGAAGAGGACTTGAACCTCCACGGCCTAAAGCGGCCACAGGCCCCTCAAGCCTGCGTGTCTACCAATTCCACCACCCGCGCTAATCTTAAAATTCACTACTCTAATTACTTAGAGTAAAGCTAATCTCAAATTATACCACCCCTGTACTACTCTCGTATAGAGTAAGCTCTAGAGTGGCTCACCAACTCTAGTTCTCATGGTCTGCGTATTTAAGATCAGCTTATCCATTAGGGTATTTAGCTTTTTCTTATCTGGATTATTCTTCTTTATCTTCTGCATATCAGATTGAATCGCCAAAAGTTCCGATTCAATTGTCTTTTGCAGGTCAGAATCCAGATTATTAAGGATGCTAGATTCATCCAGCTTCTTAATTATCTCAGCCCTAGGCTTAACCTTAAACGTAGCCTTAATTGGCTTGGTACCCTTATAGACCTCACTATAGTAATCATCAATCTCACTTTTATCTGCCGTCAAAATAATTGTCACCTGCGATGCATTAGATATCAGATTTGCACTTCGTACATCATTAGAATACTTATCAATAAACTCGATAGTTGCTGCGTGTCGATTAGAGAGGTTCTTTATACTTAGTGCGGTTGGGTCTTGACCACCCCCTCGCCCAAAGACAAGCATTAAAACAATTATCAACAGCAAAACTACTCCGCCAATAATAACCTGTGGTTTTTTTATAAACTCTGCAATGTTGAACTTATTAGAACTATTCATCAATAAGATCATACCAAATAAAAGCATTTCAGATTAGTACTTTATCTATTTGGCAACCAGTCCCGCTGTAAGATATCCACAAGCCTACCTACTTGTGCACAAGACTCAACAGCGGTAGATATACAAATGTGTATAACTCTGCGGATAATCATCCCGTGGGTTCTGTTAAACTTATTAAGATACAATAGCTATGCGAACAATCATTAATCTGCTAAGAAGAATCCTGCCAGCATGGGTATTTCAGCTCCAGCACTACCTAGAGGCTAGAGCCTCTCAGCTTATCTTTAAGAACCCGAGCAATAAAATGATTGTCATAGGAATAGTCGGCTCAAAAGGGAAGACTACTGTGGCCAACATTCTTTGGGGAATATTAGATTCTAAAAATTCACCAACCGGCTTAATCGGAACCGCAGACATTAAAATAGGCTCAAAGACCATTAAAAACCACTGGCATAAGACCATGCCTGGTCGCTGGTATACCCAACAGCTTCTTAGCAAGATGCAAAAGGCCGGCTGTAAATATGCCATCCTTGAGGTCCCAAGTGAAGCCCAACAAAACTGGCGCCACATCGGCATTAACTTTGACACCATAATCTTCACCAATGTTACAAATGAGATCTTAGCTGTCCACAAAAATAACCTAGAGCTCTTGCACAAACACAATAAACGGCTTCTTTCAAAGCTAAGCTCACTAAAAAGAAAACGAATAAATGGCAGTAAGATACCAAAAACCATCATCGCCAATAAAGACTCAAAGTACTTTACAGACTACTCTGCCTTTAAGGCGGATAAGAAGATCTCCTACTCAACCGAATCTATAGATAGCGACTTGGTACCAACAAACATAAAATCTGGGCTCAAGGGTAGCTCATTCAAGCTTGCAGGTCAGAATTTTGAACTTCATATACCTGGGTACATCAATGTCTCTAACGCGGCCGCGGCAATCGCTACCGCCAAAACATTGGGACTCAACCTAGATTATATTGCCAAGAGGCTCGATCAATACAAAGGCGTGCCGGGACGCATGAACCTAATAGATAGCAGCCAGCCTTTTACGGTTTTAATAGATTACGCCCACGAGGAAAGCGGTCTACAGTATCTCATGGAATGGGCAAAGGCTTGCGCACCAAAAGGTTCAAAGATTGTCAGTCTGATCTGTGGGCAAGGTGGTGGGCGCGACGTTAAAAAGAGACCGATCATGGGTGAGATTGCAGCCAAGTACTCAGATTCAGTAATAGTTAGTAACGATGACGTTTACGATGACGACCCTCAAGAGATTATCCGAGACATCATCAATGGGTGCAAAAAAGTCCGCCCAACCTTAAAAGGAATCTACAACATCGAAGATAGGCGAGAGGGGATAGCAAAAGCCCTCAGTTTAGCCAACAGAAATGATCTTGTTCTAATAACAGGCAAGGGGGTCGACACCAGTATGATCATCGCCGGCAAAAAGATACCTTGGAACGAGCACCAAGTCGTCTTAGAAGAACTCACTAAGCTTGGCTACAAATAATAATCTTGGCGGAGAGGACAGGATTCGAACCTGCGGTACCATTGCTGGCACACACGCTTTCCAAGCGTGCGCCTTCAACCACTCGGCCACCTCTCCCTATAAGAACTAGATTATACCAAAATCTTGGATTCTACCCCTATATTTGCTAGAATTAGACATTAGCTCTAACAAATTAAAGTAAAAAGGAGATAACAATGAGCATCACGAATAAATTAAAAGGTTTACTAAAAAAGGGTGAAAAGACTGCCAGTAGTGCAGTAAAAAGTGCTAAGGGTGCAGCCGACCTAAATAAAGACGGCAAGGTGAATACTAAAGATGCAAAGATTGCTCAAGCCAAGGCTAAGAATGTAGCCTCTAAAGCTACTAAGACTGTTAAGAAAGCCGTTAAAAAATAACACTGACTCTTGGCGCAATATGTAAAAAGGTCGCTCAATTACAGAGCGACCTTTTTACATCGTGACTGGTGTTCTATTTAGATGTTGAAGAAAACACCCGATGAATCCGGGTGTTTTCTTCAACAAGAGTAAATTTATACTACTACTGGTTAGCTTCGCTATTAAGGCTAGTTGCCTTACTGAACACAAACTTAACAATAGTTTGTGCAAGAAGCACGATAATTAGGCCAACAAGGGCGTATAGAATTGTATTCTTAGCACTCTTAGTATTATCGTCAGATCCACCACTAGTAATATATTTAAATCCACCATAGATTATCATAATCACAGAAGCCGCACCAACGATTAAAGAAAACAGGTTAATAACACTGTTTATTGTTTTGGCTAAAGTGTCTTCTCCGTCCTCACCCCCAGAACAATCTGCCTCAGCTGATCCTGTAACAGCATCGCCATTTACGACAGTTAAGATACCGTCACATACTTCACCGTTTAGAGCTGCACTAGATTGTGACGGAACAAAACCGAGTACCCCAACAGCCAGGGCAAGCACAGTCACTAAACTTAATATCTTCTTGATTGCCTTCATAGTATTTATATTTACCTTATCTTTATAGTTTATATAAGGCTAACCACATTAGCGGGAAAGCTTATGCTATAAATCATATACAAATCCCCTCCAGCGTGTCAAGCAAGATTCGGCCCTATAGGCTATATTGCTGGCGGTGTAGTGACGGGTGCGGTAGGTGCTGGAGTCGGATTATTTATATCATTGGCCTGGTTAAACACAAAGTTGACTAAGATATTTACCGTTAAGACAATAAATAAGCCAACAAGAGCATACAAGATCGTATTTCTTGCACTCTTGGTCGCATCAGAGTTACCACCACTTGTTATAAATCTAAATGCTCCATAAATTATCATAACTACACAGGCAACACCAACCACGTAAGAAATAAGACTAACAAAGGTACCAATTGGCCCGTTTATCACATCCTGGGCAGTTCCACCGCCTCCACAAGTTACACCAAGGGAACTAACGCCCTCACACGCACTATCCACCGCCGCACCACCACCGCCTCCACCACCTGCAGCTGCATTGCGGGCATCACATTCTGCTTTTGCTGGCCCAACGAAAGCAGAACAATCCTCCAGAGCGTAAGCACCAACCCCAAAGAAACCCGCAAAAGACATTATTCCAAGAAAAACTAGTGACCCAACTATCACTCCACGTATAATATTCTTAATCTTTTTCATAAACATCTATTTTCCTGTGCCCTTAACTATTCCTATGATTATATTAAATATTAGATTACTTAAAAGTATAACAGCAAGTCCAACCATAGCATAAATAATCATATTTCTCGCGCTCTTAACAGATTCTTTATTACCACCACTTGTTGCGAACTTAAATCCACCTACCATAATAAAGATTACTGCCAGCAACCCAGTTAGCCAAGATATAAGCTTAAAAACTCTATCTACAATCCCACCCGATGATAATAGCGACTCACCCTTAGGGTCAGCGTTATCTTGTTCACAAACCTCGGGTTGTTTGCCACTTCCACCTACCCCTGCTGGGTTACCATTTTTAACTTCCTCACAAAAAGCATTTAATGGTCTCCCTGGGTCTACCTCAATAGCTCCCCGAGCCGGTAACCCTAAAGCAAACAGCACTCCAACCACGAGCATCAAACTTAAGCAGATTCTTTTAGTAATACTCATCTTTATAAACTATGCGCCCCCCACCTTAAAGACCCATGTGATAATTACATAGCTCATTAATATGATAAATAAACCTACGGCTCCATAGACAATTGTTTGACCCGCCTTTTTTGTGTCCTCGGCATTACCGCCTGAGGTTACATATTTGAATCCTGCCGAAAGAATAATATAAATTGTAATAACACCAGCTATTACAAAAACCAGATTCTTTGCATTCTCACCAAAGGTAGAGATATCACCCTTAGGTAAACCAACATCTTCATAGACGGTAGCAATTAATTGATAGATATTGGCCAGTACATTCATATCTACAAAGTTTATACCACTCAACACTAACTAAGCAAAGCTCTTCAGTTATTTAGGCCATAATTTAAGTTCCCGAGAGTCTGCCCGCAAAGTAATTAACAATAGTAGTTGCAGATATAGCGATCGCCAGCCCTATCGCTGCATTAAGAAGTGTAGATCCTGCCTTCTTTACACCTTCTGAGTTACCAGAACTAGTTAAGTACATAAATCCCCCATACAATAGGTAAATGAAAGCCGCTAGCCCAGCCACCCTCAGCAAAATGTCAATAATTGCTGCTGCTATTAAAAGCATGTCCCTTCTTGGTAATTTCTCATTTTTACTTGGATCTGTCTCATCAGACCTCGTCCATATTAAAGGCTGGCAAACCGTTCCGGCAGGTGAGCCGTCCGCTGGATTTCGTTGCTGAACCTCACTACCTCCTAAATATTTATACCAGGTAGGTATTCCTAGTAAGGTAGTCTGTTTAACTTGGCAAGATGCAGCAAACGTTTTTGAGCTGAAACCCACCATATTTGAAATAGCTAGCACTAAAACAAGCATTGCTGTTAAGAGAGTATTCTTCAAAAATAGTTTCTTCATAGTTTTATGTTTTTCTAACCTGGCAATAGCCAGTTTAAGATTGCCGCAGAGAACATGTACAGTACCAGAACCAATATATTGCTCGCCAATCTACCTTTTGCTTTTTGAACCTTACCAGTATCACCGCCTGCGGTAGTATATTGAATGCCCGCGAATATAGTACTGCCAACAAGTACTAACCCAATCAATAAGCTTAATATCTCTACGAAACTAGTCGCAAAGCCATAAAGCTCAGGCAAAGAGCTTTCTGCTCCCAAGAAAATAGTAAACATCATACTTAATATCATACTACAAACCTCACCACTAATTTAACTCTGGCATTATAGACCCTATTGTTGTTAATATTAAGCTTATACGCTAAGTCAAAAAGTACACTACCTCAAATCCTCAGAATTAAAGATGTTATTTCAAAAAAAACAAACCGGCTATCAAGCCTCTAATAACTCCTCAAATCGTACCAAGGTTATAATTCTCTTAAGCTTGATTGGCCTAACTATATTTATAGGAGTCATTTCTATAATCACAAAAGAGGATATTTCTAAAAATGCGGCTCAAAAAAATTCTTCCCTAAAAGAGTACACCAGCACATCTAGAGCCTTTAGGCTATCCTTATATATCCCAAAGGAGCTTGAGTTAAAAGAAAGCGGATTTGACCTTAAACTATCCCTCCCCCAATCTAATCAAGAAACAGGCCAAACCATAACGATAAGCAAGTTTCTAAGGGCTGACGGTAAAGACGACCTCGGCAAGGTTACTACTCTGGCCCTAAAAAATATAGAAGGGGTAGACATGCCGGGCCTAACCTCTCGTAGAGAGAGGCTCTACGAACGTGATGTACTGATTGTTGACCACAAAGATAAACCAAACATGCAAGATTATTACGTTGTATCCGAAGAATATATCTGGAAGTTATCATTTGAATGGGGGAGCAAGGACAAGTCCCTCTCAGCACTCGCTCCACAAATAGCCACCTCACTTAAAGCTGAGCCGGCACCAAAAAACATCTACTTAGAGGACTAGAAAAAAATAGCTTATGAACACGCACAAGATCAGAGATACTAAGATAAAAAGTAAGTCTAATGGTCGCAGAAAGAAACCCTACTTTACAAGGTTAGCTCTAGTACTACTTATTGTGGCAGTTCAGCTTCTCGGATTAATCCCCCGACAATCAACCGAAGCTGCAGCTACCCCGACCAAGATGGCCCGCTATGAAGCCCTCAGAGCGCTAACTGAAAGGGGCCCTTGTAATAGAACTAGTGATGGTACTACCAATTTCATTTTCCAAGAAGAGCTGTCTGGAGAAGAATTTGGCAACCCAGATAGATCGCCACTAGAGACCAACTATGTGGGTCAAAAAGTAAACGTTTCTCCTGTTTTGTTCCCAGAATCTGGTGGACAAATTACTTGCGCGAGAGCGCTATTCTGGTACTATGATGGAGCCTACACTGGAGAGAGCTCTCCAAAAAAACGAGAGGCATTTCTTAAAGACTACTATGAAATATCAAATGGCGACCCTTACCCAATAAAATTAGACAGTAGTGGTAGGGTTAAGACACTTGAGTTATGGGGTAAAGTTCGAAGCTATATGTTTAGTCTTGTGGGTAATGACTCTTCAGAGTTCGAGATGTGGACCGACCGCATCATTAGCTACGCCTTCAATAAGTGCTTTAAATGGGGGCCAACAGATACGGCCAACGTACCAGTCGACATAAAAGAAGCCACCACCGAACAAAAGAAAGACCCTGATAACTGGGTGTACGAAGATAAGAACACCCCTTTTAATGGGGTAGGTTGGGCAGGAGAACTAGAAATTGTAGGAGAATATAAAGATGGTGCCGTAAGCTGTGACGAGACTAAAAGCTACATATTCCCAGATCACACAGATCTGATAGGATTCAGCGACGAAGACCTTATAAAAGACCTGACAGACGCAAGGAAGGCGGCTGCAGCCGCTGAGCTTGGGGGCCAGTGGATCAATTCGCAGGATGCCAAAAACGTACTATTGGTCTGCGCCGCAGATGCGGGTTTAAACTTCACCAACGGCATTAATGTCTACGAAGTAGCCACCTGGTTTGTATACAACGACGAAGACCACATCTTAAACACCACGCCGCCACCAACGCAAGCACAGCTTAATAAATTCAAATTATGTATTGCCGAAAATGCCCCTGGCGCCGCAGAAGTTCTCGAAGAATTAGATCAAGACATAGCTCAAATAAAAGCAGATGTTGAAGCAGCGGCTGCAGCGGCTGCAGCAGGCAGTGGCGGTAACACCCCAGAAGAAGACCTCTGCCTTGCCTCAAACGACTTTGTATCTTGGTTCGTATGTCCCATCTTGGATCTTGTAGACACAGTACTAACCAAACTAAAGGAGTGGATCGATAGTTGGCTAGTCTTTAGCCTTGATGAGCAAAACGTTGACGATGGACTAAAGAATGCGTGGAACATATTCAGGTCTCTTGCAACAATAATAATCATGGCAGGGTTCTTACTAGCCCTCTTAGTTAAAGGAGTAAAGGGTGAATAGCCTATAATATAAACTATGTTCAGCGCCTATGACCTTAAAAAAATAATCCCTAGAGCCATTTTTGCGCTTGTTCTTGTTAACTTATCCTGGGGGCTGATGGAGATATTTATAAGAGCGGTTGATGTAATAGGAAAGGGCGCAGAAGAGTTAGTTATGGCGCCTTTTGGTGATATTGGTAGAGGCATAGAGATAGGTGCTTCATCAGGTGCGGCCGTCTTTACACTCACCGCAGTTGGAGCTGCTGGTGCAGCATTTGGCCTTATACCCATTCTAGGAGTTGCCATAACGGGTCTTTTTGGAATCCTCTTTGCCTTTGTCATTACCCTAATACGTAGAGTACTCTTAATAGGCCTAGTTATAATAGCGCCGGTAGCCATAGCCCTCAGCGTCTTCCCACAAACAGAAAGTTGGGCTAAAAAATGGTGGGATTGGTTCTCTAAGCTATTGCTAATGTATCCATTCATAATGGCCTTCTTCGGCCTATCAAAAGTCTCTGCAGGCATTATTTCTAAGGCCAGAGGGACCGATGTTGCCACAGATATAATGTATGATCTAGCAGCAATAGCTCTTCTTATTCTTCCATATTTCTTCGTTGGTAAAGCTCTCAGTCTCGCTGGCGGAGCTATTGGAAAAGTAGCGGGAATGGTCAACAACAAAGATAAAGGATTTATCGACAGGACCAAGAAATGGGACCAAAAGAGAGTCTCTACTAATCGGGCGGACGCAAAAGCTGGTACTCGCTACCAAGACAGATTCGGTACAAGAACAATCAATAGAGGTATGGGCTTAGTGGCAAATA
>JAUPUA010000035.1 GCA_030917805.1 Patescibacteria group bacterium | reverse complement strand
GCGACCAATATTGACCTTGACCTCCTCTTTTTGGAATTCTCCGATGGTTTTTGGCAGTTTGAACATCTCTAGGGCTTCTTCTAGGGAAACATCTGCAATCTGACGGTTAGCGGGCATATTGGCAAAAGCGGGTTTTTCTTCATCTTCAACCGTTCCGATCTGGAGCATTGGGCCAAAACGTCCGATTCTGGCAATAACTGGTTTTTTGGTTTTTGGATCTTCACCTAAAATCCTTTGCCCAACATCGCTACGCTTAACATCTTTTAAATCGGTAACATCTTTATGGAACTTGCCATAAAAATCGGCAATTACTTTTTGCCACTTGAATTTGCCTTCGGCAATTTGATCGAACTTAGCCTCCATATCAGCGGTAAATTGATAATCCATAATATCTGGAATATTGGTTTTTAAAAAGTCTGTAACCACGATGGCTGTATCTGTTGGGATAAGCTTGTTTCTATCGGCTCCAACAGTTAGAACCTCATCTGCTTCGGAGACTTTGCCGCTATCTAATCTAACAAATTTAACTTCACGCTGTTCACCCTCTTTATCGGCCTTCTCTATATAGCCCCTGGCTTCGATGGTGCTAAGAGTTGGAGCGTAGGTTGATGGGCGTCCGATGCCAAGTTCTTCTAGCTTTTTGATAAGGCTGGCCTCTGTAAAGCGACCTGGCTTCTTGCCAAAGCTAAGATGGGCTTCGCCTGTTAGGATGTCGGCTTCGTCTCCTTTTTTTAGCGGTGGCAGAATGCTATCTCCGCCAGATCTACCATAGGCTTTAATAAAACCTTCAAACTTTAATACCTCGCCACTAACTTCGAAGATTTCATCTGATTTAGGTGATTTAAGTTTGATGACAGTTTTTTCTAGTTGGGCTGGAGCCATCTGGCTAGCTACAGTTCTTCTCCAGATTAGACTGTATAGCCTTTGTTGGTAATCATCGGCACCAGCGGTTTCTTTAGAAAAATCAGTTGGGCGAATACCTTCGTGGGCCTCTTGGGCGCCAGATGATTTAGTCTTGTAACGGGTGACATTAAGGTATTCTTTGCCGTACTTGGTGGAAACCAGCTTTTCTATGGCTGTTAGAGCTTGTTCACTTAGATTCATGCTATCTGTACGCATATAAGTGATTAAACCAGCCTCATAAAGCCTCTGAGCGTTACTCATGGTGCTTTTAGGGCTCATCCCCATGGTTTGTGAGGCCGCTTGCTGTAAGCTAGAAGTGGTGAACGGTGTCGGTGGGCTCTTTTTACCTGGCTTTTGGGTTATTTCGGTGACCTTTAAGCTACCCACTGCAATATCCTCTAAGATCTTACGGGCCTCATCTATAGTCTGGATCTTTTTTGCTAAAGTGGCCTCAAATTCTTCTTCATTGCCTTCTGCCTCTGCTTTAAGATTTAGCTTAATCTTGTAAAACTCTTCTGCCTTGAAGTCAGAGATCTCTTTTTCGCGCTCTACTACTAATCTAACTGCAACACTCTGCACACGACCAGCACTTAAGCCTTTAGTAATCTTTCTTTGGAGCATCGGGCTAAGCTCGTAACCAACAATACGATCTAAGACTCGCCTGGCCTGTTGGGCATCAACTAGTTTTTCATCGATATCCCTGGGGTTGGCGACAGCGTTTTTAATGGCAGATTCGGTAATCTCGTGAAAAACAATCCTTCTTCTGGTGGCAGGTTTCAATTTAAGGATTTCACTAAGGTGCCAAGAAATAGCCTCTCCTTCGCGGTCTTCATCGCTTGCTAGCCAGACAAGCTCTGCGCCTTTGGCGGCGCGTCTAAGTTCTGCTACAACCTTCTTTTTATCGTCATTAACGGCGTAGTTTGGTTCAAAGTTATTCTCGAGATCAATGTTCATGCCCTTCCCGGGTAGATCTCGAACATGACCAAAGCTAGATTTAACCTCAAAATCACTACCCAGGTATTTCTGAATAGTTTTTGCTTTTGCGGGACTCTCTACGATTACAAGATTCTTGGCCATAGGTTTTTGTTTAGTCGGACTCCGCTTTATTTATGTGTAGTAAAGGATATTATACATTTAGTCTAATTTAGTCAAGTTTGTAGTAGCGGGCACTAATATAATAAACTTAAGCTTAATACTAACATTTATTAATCCTCTAAATGAGGATAAGATTGAGGAGAAGAATTTTATGGATCCCGCCCTTGAACCTAAAGAAACTAACTTAGATCCTTCTAAGCCAACAACTCCAATCCCTCCTATAACCTCAAGTCCTAGCCCTACTACTTCCGCTCCAATTTCAGCAGCTGCTGCTACGGGACCGGCCATGCCTGGTACATCTCCCGTTCAACCTACCACTACTAACCCAGACTATGCATTCCCTCCCGCGGGAGCTCCTGAGCCCGCCAATGATCCATTGGCTAACTCTACGTTAAGTACACCCCCCGCTAGTGCTTCTGGAGCGTCTAGTGGTTTTACGGGTAGTCCTTTAGAAAGTAGTTCTGATAATCCGAATCCAACTTCTCCTCTTCCAGAGTATATCCCAGATGCAAAACCTAAGAAGAAGATACTTAAAGGTTTAATGGTGGTTATTCTGGTAGCAGTACTTACGGCTGTCGGGGGGATTATATTTTTAAAGAGTAGGGCTACAAGTACGGCTGCGCTAAAAGAATTTAGTTCTGCAACTTCTGGCTTATCTTCTGAGTCGTCTGCCTTAAGTTCTAGTATCTCCTCTTCTGTTACGGTAGCTACGAATAGTTCCACGATAAATGATGACATTAAAGCGTTTGATGAGGCATTGGCAATATTTGAGCAAAAGACCGCAAATCTTAAAAGTGACAGGAAGGCCTTAAAGGCCGCAGCGGAAAGCTATATTAAAGAATTAAAAGACTACCGTCTGAACAGTGTTGTCCTAGCGATAGATGTAGCTAAAGTCAATGTGGTTACCTATAAACTGGGGGTATTAATAGGTGCGAATTCAGCAGCCTTGAATAGCGTGGAGGACGTCTCTAATGACATAACCCGAGTAAATAGCGAGATTGATAAAAACATTACCGAACTAAAAGCACTGGAGTTAAGTGCTGAATCTGCCAAGGACTATCGAGATAAATCTGTACAGCTAGCGATTGATGTCAAAGAGATACTTGAGGGCTTTAAGGTTGCTCTTGCGGCCGGGGATAACTCGGCTATTCTTACCGCGCAGTCTAATTTGAGAAGGCAAATTACTAGTAGTGCGGCAGTCCAAAAAGAGAAAGAAATTATTAAAGAGCTAGGTTATGATAGTGAGCCCACAAAAAAAGTGGAAGCAGCTAGAAAGGCTCTCAATGATGAAATTGATAAGGTTAATAAGAATAGATAGACAAGAAGTCTTTAAGCTCTAGGTTCTAGGTAAGGTCCCAGTAGCCAGGATTTGGCTGTTGGATAACCCCTTTTATCTCGAGCATAGTTAGGTTAGTGTTATATTCTACAATCTCGAGCCCAGTCATTACTTGTAACTCTTCAGATGAGTGAACTCCATTTTTAATTAGTGCCAGTATCTTTTCTTCTGCGCTGTTAGTTGGGGTGTAGCTTTTAACTTTTGCTGCCTTGAAGTTTACCCCTAGGATCTCTAGGATGTCCTCGGCACAAGTTACAGGCGAAGCCCCTTGTTTAATCAGATTGTTAGTTCCGTCACTGGCCCTGCTGTCTATGTTACCAGGTAACGCCATGACATTTCGGTTTTGATCTACTGCAAACTGGGCAGTTATAAGGGTGCCGCTTTTTTGGGTACATTCTATTATCAAAACAGCTTCACTTATCCCACTTTGTATTCTGTTTCTGGCGACAAAATTCTGTTTAAAGCTTTCTGTACCAAATGGATATTCGGTAATTAAGGTCCCACCAGTTTTTAAGATATTCTTAGCAAGTTCACGGTTAGAGGCTGGATAGACCTTATCCAAGCCACGCGCCAAAATTGCAATTGTTTTACCCTGCCCATCGAGTGCTGCTTGGTGCGCCAGACTGTCAATCCCTATGGCCAGCCCGCTGACTATAGTTACTCCCGCCTCTGCTACCTCTTTAACAAGCTTATGCACCATTCTTTTACCATAGGGTGTGGGGTTGCGGGTCCCTACTACGGTGAGTCGCTTTTCATCTTCCTTAAGCTCTGCGCCTAATAACCATAAGCGTTGTGGTGGAGAGCTTATTTCTTTTAATAAGCTTGGGTATTCGGCATCTTTAGTTGTAATCTGGCGGATATTCATACCTGGATATTCTAGAGAGGTTGACTTTGAATAGCTTTATATGATAGGATGGTTAGTTGTAGGCAAACTAATTAATTTAGATTGCTTTCTATGTACTTATATATTTAAAGAATTGAAAGATTCTTTAAGGTTAGAGCGCTTTTGAACGGCGACATATTAGCTTAAGGAATTTTTATCCTTTCATCAACAAAGTTTACTACCCTCCACTTTTAGATGAAAAAGATAAATATCTCTAGCTCGTAGGTTTATTTATATACTTTACGTCGGCTATTTGCCACCCACAAAGGCGCACTAACCCCTTCAATTCCTTTTAGATTTATAGGTGTTTCAAGGGTTTTAATCGCGGCGTATTTATTACCGCAACCAGTTGGAGCATCACTTATGTAAATCTAGTTTGGTTTTAATTGAAGGGTGCTAATACCCCCTCTATGCTTTGGTAGTTCGATGCCCACCCTCGAGTTACCATGCGCAGTTTAATCTGCAAGGCTAAAGGGGGTTTTTGATTATCTAGATTAGATCGTTGGCCTCTTTGATGAGGCTTTTTAGTTTGCCTTGTTCTTCTTTATCAAATTTACCTAGCACGAAGTCGCTGGCGTCCATCTTTTCGAGTAAGGGGTTTTTTATCCCAAAACGGATTCTTTTGAAGTTGGTTTTGCCAGTTTGCTTGGTTATATCTCGTAGGCCGTTATGGCTACTCTTTCCTTCTCCGCCATCTTTAAGTTTGACGATTCCAAAATCGAGATCTAGCTCGTCATGGATAATTATGATGTCTTGTGTCGGAATGTTATAGAAGTCGGTTATAGCACGGATACTTTTACCGCTTACATTCATTAGGGTTGTTGGTTTTAGGAGGATCACCTTTTTACCGGATATGAACTTTTCTGAGGTTAGACCAAAGAACTTCTTGTTTTCTTTAAATTCTGGGAAGTCGTTACCTTGAGCGTACTTATCTATAACTTCAAATCCGATATTATGTCGGGTTCCGCTGTATTTATCACCAATGTTTCCAAGCCCTACTATTAGTTTTATAAAGCCTCCTTCATCTTTTGAAATATCCATACTTACTTCTGGCTTAGAGCGTGCATCACCCCAGCCAAGTTTAAAGTTAAAAGGAGTTTTCGAGATTATGGACATATTATTTTCGTATTATAACCTAAGCTCACCCTTTGTTGGCCTAGTCTCATAGAGAGGCTGCCGAGGAATTAGCGCTTTCTTTTGTTAGCGAGGGCGTCTTTGTAGGTGGTCTTCTTTTTAATTCCGCGAACCTCTTTTTGGATGAACCAGATTTCTATTGGCGTTCCGGTGAATTTGAAACTTTCTCTTAGTGATTTTTCTAGGTAGCGTTTGTAGCTCCAGTGTATTTTACGGACGTGGTTTCCGTGAAGCTGGAAGCTGGGGTATGGTGTATCCACCTCTTGAACTGCGTATTGCAACTTAGGGTGAAGATTACCCTTAGTTGTTGGTGGCTCATGGTGTGCGACTGCCCGCCTTAACCATTTATTAAGTTCGGTGGTCTTAATTTTTCTGCCACGCTCTTCTTGAACAACTGTGGCCATTTCGATAAGTTTATTGAGGTTTTTATCATCTACTGAGCTAGTAAACACCAGTGGTGCCCAAGGTACAAACTGGAGGTCTTCTTGTAACTTTCCAGAAATGTAATCTGCGCTGAAGGCATCTTTTTCTTCGAAGAGGTCCCACTTGCTGATAGCAATGATTAAGCCTCGGTTGGCATCTTTTACCATGCCTAGGATTCTTTGATCCATTCCGGTGGCAAGTTCGTTTACATCTAGCAATACTACGCAGACATCGGCCTGTTGTATGGCTCTTAGTGACTTCAGCACACTGAACTTTTCTAGACCGTGCTCTATTTTACCGGGTTTGCGGATTCCGGCAGTGTCTAGTAGTTCGATATTCTTGCCATGGTACTTTATTCGTACTGAGTTGATATCGCGAGTAGTGCCTGCGACGTCTGCAACCACTGCCTGCTGCTTTTTTGCTAGAGCGTTGAATATGGAACTCTTTCCTACATTTGGACGCCCTAGAAAGGCTATAACGAGGTCGGTGTCCTCATAAGAGCTCTTAGCTGGTACGGTTTCAATTATTCTATCAAGTAGTTCTTCGATGCCGTCTTTATGAATGGCAGAGGTAAAGATGATGTTTTCAATTCCTAAGCGCCGCCACTTATTACTTTCTTCTTGTTCGGAATCTTTGAGTTTATCTACCTTATTGATGATTAGAACGGTCTCTTTACCGCTTTTCCTAGCAAGGCGGGCTACTTTTGTATCTTCATCGCTAACCGCTGTTCCGGCTTCTACTGCTACAAGAATTAGATCTGCAGCTTCAGATGCTTCTTGAATTTGTTCTTGAATGGTTGTTTCAAATTCGTCGGAGGCCTTTTTGAGCCCAGCGGTATCTGCCAGCCAGAACTTTTTACCTTCGTGCTCTGCTACGGCAAATACACTATCTCTCGTGGTTCCGCTTTCTCTCGCAACGATAGAGCGGGCATATCCGAGCATAGCGTTAGTTAGGCTGCTTTTTCCGACATTGGTACGCCCTACTATGGCGACGATTGGGAGGTTTTCTCGCATTAGTTTTTTATTATTTACTATGCTTAAGTATAGCTTATTTCGCTGTTAATATAAACATCTGAACAAAAAAGTTGTATAATGATTGGCATATGAGTGTTACTGAAGGTTTCAAGAGGTGGGTTAGATTCGGTCCTACAAAGACTCCTATGCCTTCCTGCATTGAAAGAGGTGTTGTTGTTCAGAAGATTGGTGCTAAGGCTATTTGTAGTCCATCATGCCCAGCTAACTATCCTGACCTTGAGCCAACTGGCTGTTTCGATGTTCCGAAAAGAGAAAAAGCGGATCCTGGATCCGAGAAAGCAGGTCTTAAAACTTGGAATGGATATCCAACTTGCTGTCATATGGGTGAAAGGGCTGTTGTCTCTAGTGAGTTTTCTGAGTTAAAGGCAAAACTTGAAAATTAAGCTTAAGGTTGCAAAGAATCTTTGATAGGAGTAAATTAATCCTTAAAACTAATTATTAAAATATATTATGTCAGCTAGAAGTGGAATTCCAAGAATTGATGGACAAAAGAAGAGATTAACTGTAGTAGATCTAGGGTTTCCAAAATTAGATAGAGTATTAGGAAACCCTTGCGAGATTTTAGGTGGGGCCTATAGATTAGGCAGAGGAACCGTAAGTGATGGTCTAGGTGCGATAAGTTCTGCGCTGAGCGATGCTGGCGATGTCGTGAGTGTGTTAGCAGATAGGACGGCTTTAAAAGTTGAGGCAGCTTCTAGCGAAGAACCTAGCTTAGGTATGTTAGACTCTGGGCACTCTATCGCTGGCAATAACCTTTAGATATATGACTCAATTTGATATTAGAATCATCACTAATTCTGAAGATGGTGAGACTCGCGTGTCTTCCCTTGGAGATTTAGTAAGTGCCCTGGGCTTGGGTGGCCTAGAGAAAGTGTTCACAGATTTACATAGCTCAGAAGTTACTGGTACTGAAACACAGGGTGGTCTAGGCTCAAAGAATGATCTCCGATTTAGTGTCTGAAGCTGAAGTAGACATCTCTGGGTCATCTGTGAGAGTTGAGAGTGCTGGTGTCTTCGGTTTAACTAGCTGCGAATTTGACCGAAAAACTGGTGAGCATTTGTCTACGACTAGGCCCTACGAACGTAAGGTAGATTTACTTACAATTTCGGGGCTTGTTCCAGGCACAATAGAAGATGTAGTCGTCCCTTGTCCTCGTAGAGATGAATCTAAGTGTGAATCTTGCCCTAACCGAGAGCCTAAAGATAAGGGATTGGGTTCTGGGGTTTCCCTTACTCCGGACCAAGTTGCTAATATGCAACATCTGCACGGTACGATGTTTGGCTGGAGTTAGATTTCTGTTGTTCTGATTTCGCCTTCTTTTAGGTCTTCGAGTTCGTAGGGCCCAAGCTTTGTTCTTTGAAGGAACGTTACGCGGTAGCCTAGTTCGTAGAATGTTCGGCGAATATGGCGGTTACGGCCTTCTTCTAGCTCAACTTCTAAGCTTGAATCCTCTCGAGGTGTGATTGATTTGAATTTAGATGGGCGTGAATCTCCGATTTGAATTCCGGCTTTGAGTTTCTCTAAATCCTCCGGCTGGAGCTCTTTATTTAGTCTGACGGTGTAGGTTTTAGTTTTTCCTGAACTAGGATGGGTTATCTTGTTGAGGTAGTCGCCGTCATTAGTAAGCAAAATCAGCCCACAACTGTCTTTATCTAATCTACCTGCAATATTAAGATTTAACTTTTTGTATTCTTTTGGCAGGAGTTCATAAACTGTTGGTGCTCCACCTTGAGAAACTTTTGAAGATAAATAACCTTCTGGTTTATTCAGTAGTAGATATGTTTTCATAGTTTGTTCTGGTTTGACTATCTTTCCAAGTACTTTAACCTGATCTGTCTCTGGCTCTACTCTATTTCCAAGTACCGCGACTTGCTCGTTTATTTTGACTTTTTTTGCTGCTATTAAATCATCCGAAGCTCTTCTGCTGATATTGAGGCTTAGTGATAGGTATTTGTTCAATCTCATGTATCTTACTTATTATACGCTATGCGCTGTTATTAAAGCCAAATTAGAGTGAGGGCAAGTTCTTCGTAGCTCAGGTTCATTCCGGATGATTTTGCTTTTTGCTGGAGTTCTTTCAGAAGATAACGAGATTCAAGATCCAAATTCTTATTTTTAGCAAGGACTGACTTTAGATCTTTTATTTGTTTAGTGGACGGCTTTAGCTTCTTAAATTTGATCAATTCTGTTTTTGGATCTTCAGACTCTTGGATGTAGCGTGCAAGGTGGCTGATTACAGTTTGTATTTTAATATCACGCTCTTTGGCGACCTCTTTTAGACTCTTGCCTTCTAAGATTAAATTTACAGATGTTTTGTGGCTATCTTTTTTGCCTTTCCCGCCGACTGATTTTTCTATTTTAGATTCTGAGATTGGTTCTGCTTTTAGCACTCCTCCCCTGCTCTTGATTGATTCTTCTATCTTTTTTTCTATTGCTGTGGGTTTAAGTTTAGAGAGTCGATCTGAGCCGAGATCTGAGTGTTTAGATAGTTGGTCGTTGATTTTGATGATGGCCGGGTTAATTTTTAGAGACATTTGGTTGAAGCCTTCAAGATGAAGGCCCTCTAGGGTTCTGACTCTTGAAAGTGCGACGTAGCCCATTCCGAATTCGAAGACTTTCTCTAAATTGATGTAGGCAGAATCTAGAGTCATTCCTTGGCTCTTATGGATTGTGATTGCCCAGGCGAGCCTGAGAGGGATTTGGGTGATAGCAGCGATGTCTGCTCCTTTTTCATCTTTGATAGACCAAGAATCTGGCTCTGCAATGATAATTCTTTCATCTAGTGTTTGCACTATTGGCCAACCACTTTCTTTTTTAAAGTTAACTACTTTGCCGCGTGTTCCGTTAGCAAAGCGTCCTGATTGGTCATTTTTAATGAACATGACCTCTGCACCAATCTTGAGCTTGAGCTCCTCTGGCGCAAGACATGATTTTAAAAGTGTTTCGACTAATGCACGCTTGCCTGCCTTTTCTGTCTGAAATGTTTTTTCTGTGTAATTTAGCTTTGCTAACTCAACGTGGTTAATATGATCTACGTCTGCATTATGGCTGTAGAGCTTGGTCGGGTTAGTATCTTCAACACTTAACTTAAGCTCGCTATTCAAAATTCTTTCCTCTAAGATTTTGATGTCTTTGTCATCTGCTTTTCCGGCGCGAATATTGTTAAGAATTTGGGTTAGTTTGTCACCGTCCTCTTGCCTGTGCTGCTCTTTTAGATAGCAAATTACTGGCTTCATCTCGCTCCAGGCTTTGGAGTGAACAACCATTTTAAGTTCTTTAGAATAACGATTGATTGGTGGGAGCTGGAAGAGATCACCGCAAAGAATAATCTGGATTCCACCGAATGGGAGGTCGTTTTCTTTCATGTACTTACAAACGGTATTGAGGTTATCAAAAAAGTTTGCCGAGAGCATCGAGACCTCGTCGATGATCAGAATCTTTGTACTTTTGAAGCGCTTCTGAAGTTCTTTTTTTAGGGCAAGTTTTTCTAAGTCTTTTTCGGTGATTTCTTCGCGGATTCCTATTCCAGACCAGGAATGAATGGTGGTCCCGCCTATATGGGTGGCAGCTATTCCGGTTGAGGCAGTTACAGCTGTTCCAATTCTGTGTTCACGCGCCCATTTAATGAACTGGTTAAGTGTATACGTTTTTCCAGATCCAGCCTGCCCTGTTAAAAAGACGTTGTGGCCCATCTGGAGTACTTGCAAAGCTTGTTTTTGGAGCATTAAGCTTAAGTATAGCCCAGTTAGCCTAAGCGGTTTGGTGTTAAGTTTACGCTGTTGTTTTGGTATAATTAAGGCTTAGCCTATATCTTCGCATCAGAGATGCTTGATATAGACCCAACTCACTCGAAAATGTTTTATTATGCTACTAGCATATAAAACGCTTTCTCGTTCGTTGGCCCTATCGTCTAACGGTTAGGACACCAGATTCTCAATCTGGCAATCCGGGTTCGATTCCCGGTAGGGTCACCATACGTGGATTTTAAAGACGTCCGTATAAGAAAGAGCTCGTTTACATCTGGTAGCGAGCTTTTTTCGTGGGTTCTCAAGTTTATTTCTGCATAGGTTGGTACTGAGTTAAATATTGCTCCGAAAAAGGCAGCTTTACGCAGTGGATTACAGAGGTCAAGAAGCATCTCAGAGAGGTGTTCTAAAATGTATTTTGCATACTGCAAAACCTGCTCAAATTCGGCCTGTAAGTTCGGCTCATTGGCAATTTCTTTCTCCACTTTTGCTAGCTCGTTTTCCACACTCACAATGTCCTCCTCCAAGTACTTAAGTGCTGTTTCGCTTGTAACCACCCGCATACGGTCCACCGTTGATTTAATTTGA
>JAUPUA010000026.1 GCA_030917805.1 Patescibacteria group bacterium | reverse complement strand
TAGCCGATGGTCTACCGGCTAGTTCTAGTGCACTAATAGTAGGTGATACATCGGAAAAAGTAACCGGGACTAAACTAGTCGTCATAAATAAATCCAAGGTGAATTCTAAAAATAACCTCCTCTCAGCACTGAGTGCAGCAGAATATTCTCCAACTTCTGCAACCTATTCAAAGTTATATCCAAACGCAGATTTTGTTATACTAGTTGGCAAAAACTAGTAATAACCCTAAAAATTAAATAGGGCCATAAAATGAAGAAGCTAACCAAATCAAAAACCAAGCTTAAAGGTATACGTAGAAAAGACAGATCGGTCAATAACAACGGTCAGGCCTTAACCTCAAGCGCCCTCCAAAACATCAATTTAAATGAATCTCTACCCTCAGATAAAGTCAAAAGATTAAGGTTGCCTAGTACCAAGTATTCACATCGTGAGATGGCCGGTAAATTTGTCCACAATATGTTAAGCATAGCCCTACCTCTTGCTGTTTACGCTATTATAAAAATATTCTACGACCGTGACGAAGCATCATCTCACCTAACCACCTTTACTCTAGCCGCTCTATTAATATTACTCAGTAAATGGCAGATATTCCTCGTTAAGCCCAGATTCTGGTGGGCGAACATAAAATTTAGTGCAGTTGATCTTATTTTCAAGCTAAGCATAGTTGTCCTCATGGTTGAATCTCAGGTTAAGATTGGCCAGCTAACTAATAAAAACTCTCTAGCTCTACACATCCTCCAACTAATGCTTGTGGGCTTATATTTATTCTGGAATATCTACCTCCGCAAACTTTCTCAGGCTAAAGGCATGTTGGCACAAGCTATGTACGCCCAAGTTTTAGGCCTGCTTGCCATTGGCTGGCTGGCTGGCTTCTCTACCTCTTCCATACCAATTCCAGCCCTTATTCTACTAACCTGGGTAATCACCTACGCTGCCGCACAGCATGTAATGTATTCTTTTGAAGAGACTGCCATCCCACAACTTGCCGGCTTCTGGGCCCTTTTCGCTACCGCTCTTAGCTTCTTGCAATATATTTGGGGGCAAAACTTCCTGTTCTTTTCTGGCTTAATATATCTACCATTAATTCCATTTGTCATCAGCTTCTTTGGCTACTTGGCATCCAGTACTCATTCTTTTATCGAAGATACTCAAAATGATGAAGGTATACCAAAAATTAAGCTTACCCAAAAGAAGGAGCTCCTAAATAAACAGGCCGGAATTGCCTGTTTGATCTCAGTCTTTCTGGCAGTCTTAATCGCTGTTAAATAAGCTATTAAAGGGGTACAACAAAACTCATGAAGTTCAAGAACTTTAAACCACGAAAAAGACTCCAAACCGCCAAGCTTGGGTCTCAACCAGAAATATATCACCCAAAAAGAAAAGCACTACCAAAAACTATCTCTCCTAGGCTGGCAGTTCTTAGCTCCATCATTTTTGCCATATTATTTTCTTCACTTTCGCTACTGGCAAGCTGGTTAATCATCCAAAACCAAGTAGTTTCACCAGCCAACCTTGAGCAGCGCCAAGAGATCATCTCATCAGAAGGAGATGTTTTTAATAGAATCGCTAGCGAAGTAGGTAAGAGTGTCGTATCTATAGTGGCCACAGGTTCAAACGGAAGTTCCGCAGCCGGAACCGGAGTAGTTATCAACGCAGATGGCTTAATTTTAACCAACAAGCACGTGATTCCATCTGGAGCATCCCAAATCGAAATTATTGACCATACCAATACTACTCACTTAGCGAAAGTCTTAGGCAGAGATCCCAGCAACGATATCGCCTTCGTCCAAGTTAAGGATTTGCCCGATTCAGTGCCCTCAGCAAAATTAGCAGATTCATCAAAGGTAAAAGTAGGGGATAAAGTTCTCGCCATAGGTAATGCGCTAGGTGAGTTCCAAAACACCGTAACCTCTGGGATAGTCTCTGGGATAGGCAGACCAATCGAGGTTAGTGATGATAACAACCAAAACTACGAATCACTTTTTAACCTTATCCAAACCGATGCCGCCATTAACCCTGGTAACTCAGGTGGACCACTCGTCAATATTAATGGCGAAGTCATTGGTATCAACACCGCCATTGTGCAAGATGCCCAAAGCCTCGGATTTAGTATCCCAATTAACGATGCCAAGGGTTTAATAAGCCAAATCGAGCAAACTGGGAACTTAGGCTCTAAAGCCTATCTCGGAGTCCGCTATCTTAACCTAACGGCCTCAATTGCCCAAAACTTAAACCTAGAGGTAGCTGAAGGAGCCCTTGTCTATGATTCCAGAAGTAACCCGGTCGAGCCAAACTCCCCTGCATCTAAAGCGGGACTGCAACAGTACGACGTAATCCTATCTATCTCTGGCGAACAAATTAACCAAGTTCGTAGTCTTTCCTCTGTACTATCCAAGTTCAAACCAAACCAAGAAGTGGAGCTAGCCATTATCAGAGACAGAGCTAATATTAAACTAAAAGTTACCTTAGGCTCAGCACCAAACAATTAGAGCATTGTCACCCCGAACCCAATCTGTTATACTATTACTTAGTATTTAAACAGTAAGATATTTAAACAGAATAATGATCGACCAGAAGAAAAAGCAAGACATCATCAAAAAGCACGCCGTTTCTAAAAACGACGTGGGCTCCATCCAAACTCAAGTTGCCGTGCTGACAGAGCGCATTAAAGAAGTAACAACTCACCTGGACGCAAACAAAAAAGATCAGCACGCTCGTCGTGGACTCTTGCAAATGGTAGGACAAAGAAAAAGATTCCTCGCACACCTTAAAAAGACAGACTTCGAATCATACGCAGGACTAATCAAATCCCTCGGCCTCAGAAAATAAGATTAGGCCAACCTGAAAGTAGCAATATATGGGTCTGTTACGCCTCCCTCAATACCATAGTTTTGTGCCGATATTAGTCTAGTTACAAAATCCATACTTCTTAACTTCTTCCTATAGTTATATGGATAAAGCCTTTTAAGTGAGTCAGCAAAATCATCTTGTCCAACTAAAAGCTCATCAAGTTCAAAGCCAGCCTTACCCAATAAATCAAAGAGGACTTCATGTGGTATGGGCGTATAACCTTCGACAATTTCTAATACTCCTCCACCAGCAATCTTACGTGCTAAGCTTCTCACCATAATCGAGGTTTGATCTATTGGTGGCTTTAAGGTTCCATCCGGGTTCTTTGGAACTGCCAGCGGATCTCCGAATACATTAGCAGCTATAATTCTATCGAAGTCGGTATCAGGAATAGCGCTAACGGGTGCCTTATAGAAGGCTACAGTAGGGTAGGAAGAGTCGTTCCTGTCGGCATCATCCTGGACCCTTTTTAAGACTTTATTAAAAACCTCAATCGAACAAAACCCCTCATGATTACCTTCCCAAACCCCCAGCTCAGCAGCGACATAGGCCTCCACATCAGGATCCACAAGATACCCTTCCGCAGGGCAGTTCCAAGGACCAACCTCCAAAACTCTCATATTTACTATAATATAGCATAAAAGATATTAATAAATCAATACTCTACCCCTAATCTGCTATAATCTATACTTAAGTTTAATCAAGTAGATCCGGATCGATAAAAAAGTTTATCCATCTCAATTTACTTGATCAAATTATTTAATAATTAAAGGATATAAAAACCAAAATGAGCACATTAAACCCATACAATAAAGAAATTATCAACGTAACTACAGAATTCTGTGGTAGACCACTAACTCTAGAAGTAAACCGCCTCGCCTTTCAATCTGGCGGAGCTGTAACAGTAACTTACGGAGACACTGTAGTTCTAGGAATAGCTAACGTTAAAGATGAATCCGCCGAAGGCTTTGACTATTTCCCACTTTCAATAGACTATGAAGAACGCATGTACGCGAGCGGAAAGATCTCTGGCTCCCGGTTCAACAAAAGGGAAGGCCGACCAACAGACGAGGCAATCTTAACAGGTAGACTAATAGATAGGCCAATCCGCCCACTATTCCCGAAAGGTTTTAGAAACGAGGCCCAAGTAGTCACAACCGTACTAAGCTTAGACCCCGAACTCGGCGCTGAAACTCCAGCCCTGATTGCAGCATCTACTGCCCTAATGCTAACCGGAGCCCCATTCGAAGGACCAGTTGCAGGTGTTAGATACGGTCTGGACAAAAATGGGGTGCTTATCCAATATCCAACCGCCTCAATGAAAGAATCATCCCTTTTAGATCTCTTCGTCGCTGGAACAGAGTCTGCCATCATGATGGTCGAGGCCGGCGCCAACGAGGTGAACGAAGAGGACATGGTCAAAGCCCTTATTGCCGCACAAGAGGCAATCCAGCCAGCCATCCAGGCTCAAAAAGACCTTGTCGCCAAAGTTGGGGTAACCCCAATACAGTACGAACTCATTCTACCTCCAGAAGAAGTTGTTGCACAAGTAAATACATTCTTAGAGGGCAAACTTGGCTCAAATCTCATTTCTACCAAAAACGAAGAGCGTGTTGCAGCCAACGATAAGCTGAAAGGAGAATTTGTTGAGTGGCTTAACGAAAAAGATATTGAGCGCCCAGACCGAACAAATTATTGGGACGCCTACGACTCAGCGATCAAAAAAGATATTCGAAAAAGCATCCTAGAGAACGCTACTCGTCCAGACGGAAGGAGTGCAACCGATATTAGGACAATCACTACGGAAGTAGGAATCCTCCCTAGAACTCACGGCTCCGCCATCTTCACGAGAGGCGAAACTCAAGCTATCAACACCACAACCCTAGCACCATTAAGTTATTCACAAACTATCGATGGCATGACAGGTGAGCGTGAAGAAAGGTTCTTCCATCACTACAACATGCCAGGCTACGCCTCTGGAGAGATCAAACGTATGGGAGGCACAAACAGAAGAGAAACCGGGCATGGATATCTTGCCCAGCGTGCTAACGAGGCTGTATTGCCGTCAATCGAAGAGTTCCCCTACGCAATCAGATCGGTTACAGAAATCGTCTCTTCAAATGGTTCGACCTCTATGGCAGCAACTTGTTCGACCTCATTAAGCTTAATGCAGGCCGGAGTTCCAATTAAAGCTCCAGTCAGCGGAATCGCCATGGGCTTAATGATGGATCAAGATGGTAAATACGTAATTTTAAGCGACATCATGGGGCCAGAAGACTTCTCAGGCGATATGGATTTCAAAGTTGCCGGGACTCCAAAAGGAATAACTGCACTTCAGATGGATATTAAGCTTAGTGGCCTTACCACAGAGCTATTAAAAGAAGCCCTTAACCAAGCCAAAATCGGACGTTTGCACATTCTGCAAGAGATGCTCAAGACTATTGAAAAACCTAATACCGAGCTCAGCCCATACGCACCACGCGTAGTCTCTGTTCATATTAATCCAGAAAAGATCGGAGCCCTAATCGGAAAAGGTGGAGAAAACATCCAGGCCCTCACTAAAGAAACTGAAGCTGAGATTGATATTGCCGACGACGGAACGGTTACTATCTCTTCACCAGACCAAGAAAAGATCGAACTGGCCAAAAAACGCATCGCCCAACTAACCGAAGAACCAGAGATTGGCAAAGAATACGAGGGTAGAGTAGTGAAGATTATGGAATTCGGTGCCTTCGTAAACATCCTTCCAGGAATCGACGGCCTAGTCCACATCTCCAATCTTAGCTTAGATGGAAGCAGAGTAG
>JAUPUA010000081.1 GCA_030917805.1 Patescibacteria group bacterium | reverse complement strand
AACTCTAATGACTTTATACCCTGCCTGTCTCAATCTACCGTCCTTTAACGAGTCTGAACACTCAGAGTGGTATCTGCTGTCCACTTCAATAACCACTTTTCTGAAAGGGTCGGCAAAGTCTACTGTATCCGGACCTATAGGATATTCTGGAAAGAAGCAAAAGTCCCCTTGCCAAGCTCTTATGTCGTGCCACATCCTCTCTTCTGGTTCGGTAAAGAATAATATAAATTCAACCTTAGCTATTCCACCCGACAAGAGGTAGACGTCCCGAAAAGAACCGGACTCAATATCTTCTCTGGCGTATTCGTATGCTAGCTTTAACCTTTTCTGAGCCTGAGACCGATAAAAGCTCCTTTCCTCTTTGGTCATCTTTATCGTCCTGGCAGCCAGCCTCCATTAACATGGTGGATCTCTCCATTCACAAACTTAGCTTCTGGAGACGCTAAGTAATGTATTGCTGTAGCGATGTCTTCTGGCTGACCAAGATGAGGAACGGTGGCTTGTTTAACTATATTTTGTATATCACTCTCTGAGAATTGGGAAGTGATTCCAGTGTTTCCTATAAACCCAGGAGCTACTGCGTTAACCGTAATTCCTTGTGGTCCTAGCTCTCTAGATAGAGCTAACATCAAACCGTTTACTCCAGCCTTGGACGCCGCATAACCAATCCCACCTGGACGCATACTCCCAGTAAAGGCAGAGACTGAGCTTACCAATACAATCCGACCGTTCTCTCTGCTTATATGTTTAGCTACTGCTTGAGCTGTAAGGAAAGTTCCGGTTAGATTAACTCCAATAAGTTCATTCCAACTCTCCTGAGCCTCCTCATAAGGTGTCTCAGTTGTGATTTGTCCAACTACTCCTGCCGCACAAACCAATACGTCTATCTTGCCATGCTCTTTAACTATTTCTTCAACAGCACTTTCTACTTCGCTAGGATTACTAACATCTACCTTCTTTCCAATAATTCCATTATCAAGCTGTGCAATTCTTTCCTCATTTACTCCCCAAGCAATTACAATATCTCCATCCTTGGCAAATCGCTCAGCCGTAGCTTTGCCTATTCCATTAGTTCCACCAGTTACTAGTACTATTCTCTTTGCCATCTAATTAACTTTAAATACTTCCTTGGCATCTGGAGGAGTGAAGTTCGCTTCATCCCAGATAGCAATCTCGTCTGGTTTACACACCCAGTATGCTCGACCTTCTGCAGTGTTCTCTAGGACCTCAGCAAGTCTTTCTGGTTTTTCACCAAACTTATCTTCATAAAGCTTATTAACTCTCTTAGCATCTTCTAGTGGCACCATAGATGCTTTACCGGTTATCTGTAGAGCCTGCTTCTTCTTATCATCTCTAATAATAGCGATAGCTACATTAGGATCATCTAGTATTTCTTTAGAGTGCTGTCTCTTCTTGGCAGATGTCCAGTAGATATTTAGGTCCTCATCAACAGTAAAGTAAACAGTACAGATCCAAGGCTTACCATCTCGCACAGTAGCGAGCTGCATTAATTTACCTTCGTCATAGTATTCTCGTATTAGTTTCTCTAAATCCATATAGCAGAATATTATAACAAAAGACACCTAATAAGGTGTCTGAATAACGAGAGTTGGTGCGGGTACCGGGACTCTAACCCGGGACCTCTTCCTTGGCAAGGAAGCGCTCTAACAACTGAGCTACACCCGCATCAATAAAACAAAACTCCAAATAGGAGTATTCTTTTATGGTGGCGCCACCTGGACTTGAACCAGGGACACAAGGCTCTTCAGGCCTCTGCTCTACCAACTGAGCTATAGCGCCGCTTCCACCTTAGTATACCAAAAAATGTGCTAGAATTTAAGCTTAATGATTGCATATCTCTCTGGCGAAGTCCTAAAAAAAGAATCCGACCACCTCGTTCTACTCAATTCTGGGATCGGTTACAAGATCTTTTCTACAGAACTTGAGATTAACGAGCTAAGCTTAAATTCAAAAGTGGAGTTTTGGATCTCTGAGAATATTAAAGAAGATAAGCACGACCTTTTTGGTTTTACCAGCCCAGAATCCCTCCAGCTTTTTGAGAAGATCTTAAGCGTAAACGGTGCAGGCCCAAAGGCTGCTCTTTCAATTTTAAACATTGGACCTCTATCCGAACTTAAGTCTGCATTAATTAATTCCAATGCCAAATATATTCAGCAGGCAAGTGGAGTGGGTAA
This sequence comes from Patescibacteria group bacterium, assembly GCA_030917805.1. Lineage (GTDB taxonomy): Bacteria > Patescibacteriota > Saccharimonadia > Saccharimonadales > HK-STAS-PATE-42 > HK-STAS-PATE-42. The sequence goes on along the minus strand of JAUPUA010000081.1, from coordinate 4,333 downwards.
GAAGCTCGCTGAGCGCTTAATCTTAGAACTATCTGGAAGACTCTCTGATACTGCTCTTGATAATTCAATATCTCCAAACTCTAACTACAATGAAGACGATGAAGCCTTCCAAGCCTTAGTCTCATTGGGCTATGCTCCAAAAGACGCCTCCAAAGCCTTAGAAAAAGTAGACCTAAGCTTAAGTACAGAAGAAAGAATCAAGAAGGCTCTTCATGGGTAGGCTTACTAAAAGCATTTTTTGCTAGTTCAGTTACTAGTTCTCTGGCTTTGTGCCCATGCCTTACCTCACAAAGACCAATCTTTCCTTCAGGTTGTTCATTCCTAGTACTCCCAGATCCGAAGGAAACTGAGAAAAAGCTCAAGTACCCACCACTATCAAATCTACCTATTGGCCCATCTGGTTGGAGCTCATAGCTATATAGAATAGGGTGGAATAGTTCTACACCAAATGTCTGTACGCTGAATTCAGATCTTTTGAAATTAACTCTCAAACTCACTGGTATAAATAATGCCTCACCGTTTGCTCCGTACCTTCCGAAACTCCTCATCTCAAATGGTACACAATGAACGGAAGCCTTTGCAGGAGCCCAGCCCAGCACTTTTTCCAGAGCTGTAACATGATCTCCCCCATAAAGAACTTCCGGTGGCCCTTCATCCTCTAAAATATTTCTAACCAACCTAGCGAGAGTGTGAGTACGGCCATCCGGATCTGTCCCAGGCACGAACTCTCCACCAAGAGCATCCATAAATAATTCGCCAGCCTCTATGACTCTCTGCAACTCACTCATATCAAAACTATTCTAACAGCTTATACCTCTGTTTGGTATAATTAAGCTTAATATGAAACTTTATTCTTGGAATGTTAATGGAATTCGCGCAGGACTTACAAAAGGAACTTTCCTTAAGTTTATAGAAGAGCACCAACCGGACATTCTCTGTCTGCAAGAAACTAAAGCATCGCAAGATCAAGTTGAAATCGATTTGCCAGATTACTTTGAGGTTTGGAACTCCGCCAAAAAGAAGGGTTACTCTGGAACGGCAATCTTTTCCAAAACTCAACCAATCAGTATTAAGCTTAACTTCCCAGAAGAGATTGTTAAAAAGTACCCACTATTAAATGATGGCTTTGGGCATAGCGATGAAGAGGGGAGAGTAACTGTAGCCGAATTCGAAGACTACTTCGTTGCAACAGTATATACTCCTAATTCAAAAAGAGAGTTGAGTAGATTAAGCTTAAGGTCTGATGTTTGGGATCCTGCATTCTTAGAATATATGCTTCTGCTCGAGAAGGAGAAGCCAGTTCTATTTTGTGGGGATCTTAACGTTGCACATACGGAGATAGATCTAGCTCGCCCCAAAGATAACAAAAAGAATGCTGGGTTTACAGAAGAAGAGCGAGCTGGGTTCTCAGAATACATCGCCTCTGGTTTTGTGGACACCTTCCGGCACTTCTATCCTGACAAGAGAGAACAATACAGCTGGTGGACTCATTGGGGCAAAGCTCGAGAGCGGAACGTTGGTTGGAGAATTGACTATTGGCTTGCATCAAAATCTTTAGTTCCTAAACTTAAGGATGCTAATATTCATCCAGATGTAATGGGCTCAGACCACTGCCCAGTTTCCATAGAAATTAAAGATTAAGCTTATGGCGGACCTTGAGCCTCTACAGACCGAGAACTTATCAGAGAAGTTTTCTTGGGAAAAACCTGAAAGAAAAGATCAGGCGGGGTCTTTAGTAATCTTTGGAGGTTCAAGTTTCAAGTTAAAAGAAGTTGATTCATTATTTAAAGCAGCTAAAAAGTACGGAGTCGGCGTGGTATCTGCCTTGGTCCCAGAATCCTTAGCAAAAGTGTTTAAAAGGGACGATCCTTATCTAGTTCCGATAGCACTGGATAGCTATTTTGGATTAACAGATTCAGGCTTTAAGACCATGCAGGAAGAATCTTTGTTGGCAGATTGTCTCATCTTGGCAGACATTGGAAACAACTCCTCGACTATACTTAAACTAGCTCGTTTAGCCTCTAGCTCACTAAAGCCAGTAGTTCTAACCGATTCAACGCTGTCACTCATTCTTAGTCACCCAAACGAAATACTGCAGAATAAACTCGCAGTATTAGTTATAAGCTTTCAGAACTTACAAAAACTAATTAAAGCATCGAACATAGAGCTTGGTGAAGCCCTAACTTCACAGGTGGGAATAAACAAGAAGATTGATACTATCAGTAAGTTAAGTTCTAGCGTACAAGCCAAAGTAGTTTTAATAGATGAGGGCCGCATAATCTCTGTAGATCAAGACTATTATATAAACCTTGAGCTAGAATCATCTACCTTAGAGCTTACGGCTCATCTAGCAGCTTGGGATATTTGGTCACCTACTACTCCATTCCTTGAGCGCCTATTTATCTCCAACCAAAAATCTTGAATACGCTAGGCTTATTCAGTGCGGTATAAGTTCTTTTTTTGAGCCTTGATATCTGTTAAAAACTCAAAGCTATCAACGTAATTACTTATTGGTACGTTTTGATTTGGCTGAGGAAGAACAGAATCTGCATTATAAACCAATTTTACGCTCGGGATGTAAAGAGCAGCAGCCGGTGCATCCTCCTCCCACCTCTTAATAAACCTCTCGAGCCTTACTTTTCTTTCAGCAGGATTAATCTTAGTTCTGGCGATATCTAAATCAGCGTCACTTGCAGGTGATTTATAGCCGCTAAAGTTTAAGCCTCTCGAAGTTGCTGCGCTACTCGACCAATAAGCGTAGGGGTCACTAGATTCATTTAAAGAGATACCATAAAGCAAGATGTCGTAGGTTTTATTAACAAAGTAATTAGCCTGAAGTTCGGTCGATTTAACCTTTGCAACATTAATCTTAACCCCAATCTCTTTCCACTTAGCGGCAAGAGTATCTGCAGCAGCAGAATAATCATCAGAATCACCTGTTACTAGGCTTAGTTCAAGATCTTGCCCATCTCTTACAAAAACATTTCTAGCTGCATCTAGTTGCCAGCCACCTTCTGTTATAAGCTGCTTCGCTGCTTCCGTTGTAATCATTTCGCGCTTAGCCTGATCGACACCTAGAATTGGGGAATAAAGAGCACCGACGCCACCACTCAGTTCACTAACAAGAGGTCTATCCAAATAACCAGCCAGTGCCTTTCTGAGCTTTGCATTACTCAGGTTCGGGCTCTGCATATTAAAGAAGCTAAATACCCCTGAACTAAGAGCTAATCTAATCTCTTCTGAGCCATCCCGAATTGATCCCGCGCCTCCAGACGCCACATAGACCTCAACTATACCGCTACTAAATGCTTGTTCTAAGTTATCCTTATCTGCAAATATCCTAAGGGTTAGTTCCGTTTGTGCGCTGTTACCGTAATAGTTCTTACTAGGGTTGAGCTTTATCTGTTGGAACTTTCCTGCGCCTTCAATACCAAGGGTTGCCGTATCTTTAGTGGATACGAAAGATCCTATTTCCAGAGGACCACTTCCAATTGGTAGCTGGTTATAGTCAACGGATGCAATATCGCTATCACTTACTCCATCAAATAAATGTTTTGGGGCAATTCTGACTCTTGTCATTAAGTCATCCAGCGCCGCGACTGGGTTTTGGGTGGTGATATCAACGGTTCTGCTATCAATCGCTACAACCTCGACACCAACCAAAGAATCCCTCAAGCTACTACTTACCTTAGGTTCTTTAAGCTTGGCAATTGTAAAGATGATATCTTCACTAGTCATTACTCTCCCATCGTGCCATTTAATATTAGGTCTTAGAACTAATCTAATTCTCTTGCCACCCTCAGCAATCTCAAAGCTCTCAGCAGCGTCTCCTTTTAGTTTTCCTAAAGAGTCGTATTTAAGCGGCGAGCTAAAGACTAGTCTGCCAACCGCAAGTTCTGTAGGGCTACTTAGCGTTAACGGATTCAGCCTTAAGCTGGAACTTTCGTCAGCCATCCCAACAATTACTGAGCCTCCATTAATCAAGCCAGGGTATTTCTCCGAATCCTTTAACTTTGCGAAACTGAATATACTTAAAACAACGATAATTATGAATTTACTAGTCCAAGAGGCGAGCAACCGGCGGGTGTCTAAGTTCTTAACAGAATCCAGCTTCGCGGAGATATGCTTTCTAGTGTGAACCAAGCCACTTCGGTGCACCTTCTTATGTACTAGATCAGCACGCTTCTTAAGCTGCAGATCAACATTGCTAAGCTTTAGTCTCTTTATACCATCAATCTTCTTGATCTTCATTTTATTCTTAAGAGTAAAATTTCTTATTATTGACTCTATTTGAGTTTATGCTTTTTATCTGGGAGCAATCAAGGCCCACTCC
>JAUPUA010000072.1 GCA_030917805.1 Patescibacteria group bacterium | reverse complement strand
CATCTCCACCTCATACCAAGTGAGAAAGGCTACGGTGAAATTGTCGCCACACATCAAACTAAAGAGCCAGATCATCAAGTTCTAGAAGAATTAGCTAAAAGAATAAAGAAAAATTTGTTTAAAGACCACTAGACTGGTCTAGTTCCCAACCATAATCTCCCTCGTAATCCCTCATCCTATCATCTCTGATGGCAGCTGTATGTATGAGAATCTCCCGTCTCATGCCATCATCTGCTAAGTCTATATGGTTCATCTTAGCGATATACGCTAGCCTCTCAGCGTTTCTATCAATAACTACTGCCGCCAAGTGTTCAAGTGTAGCCTGTTGACGGGCCACCTCTTCCTTTCTTCGTTGTCTATCTAGATCGTTAAAACAAAAATTACTCGACTCGATTGCCATAATAGCTTTTATTATACATCATTTAACAGCTATAATAAATGTTTATGACATATAAAGAACTACTTGAAAAACATCCAATAATCTCCGAACAAATTGAGAAAGATGAACTCCTTATTATTTTAAAAGAGCTTGAACGAATATTAAGCTTAGATTTTGAAGGCGACATTTGCGAATTTGGCTGCTTTGTGGGTACCACTAGCCTGTTTATTCAAAGATTACTCCAAGTTAGTAGCTCAAAAAAGAAGCTCTACCTCTACGATTCTTTTGAAGGACTCCCAGAAAAAATGAGTCAAGATCAATCAGCAGCTGGGGCAGACTTTATCCCAGGTGAGCTTATGGCCTCAAAATCGCAGCTTAAGCTTAACTTCAAAAAAGCCAACCTCCCAATACCAAAGATAAAAAAAGCGTGGTTCTCAGACCTTAAAGAAAAAGATCTCCCTAAACAAATCTGCTTCGCATTTCTAGATGGCGACTTCTATAAATCAGTCTTAGACCCACTTAGTTTGATCGAGGATAGGTTAACTTCTGGTGGGATAGTAATTGTAGACGACTACAACAACCCGGCCCTTCCTGGTACCAAAAAAGCCGTTGATGAATTCCTAAGGCTAAATCAGAGCTTTACGCTATTGAAAGTATCTCAATCGCTAGCCATAATACATTGCCTACGATAATATATATTAGGATTCCTACCCAGTACTAACCTCTCTTCAAGATTCTTCTTAGTTTTGCTAGAGTCTTTTTATCCATTCGTTTATCTGTATGGTGCTGAGTCTTATATTTGTTGAGTTGCTGGACAAGCTTTCTTTCGGCTTTGTTAACTGCCTGTTCAGCAGTATTGGCGTTAAAACTAGATCTAAGGCTCTTGCCTGGTAACCTAAGCTTTACATCAAATTTGAATTTGTAACCCGGAGTCTTCTTTCCACTTTCATCAAGTGTTGCATCCAATTTGGCACTCTTTTTAGCATGATTAGGTAAAACCTCCTCTACTTTTTTAAATTTTTCTTCAGCGTACTTTTTAAGATTACGCGCTAACTTCTCTTCACCCTTCTTAAAATGTTTGAATGTTAGATTGATCTGCATCGAGGCTCCCTTCGTTATCAATTAATCTTAACTTAGATTATACACCCTTAGCTTAAGGTGTCCCCAGAGTTCCATTAGCTAGATTAAGAGCATCCCTTATTAGAAACAAGTTATCATTAGTATAAAGATCAAACGCCATGTACCCTATTAAACCAGCAAAAAGAACCTTAGGTACCTTAGCCGGAGTCTCAGTACTTGCACTTATAAACTGTTTTGATCTGTTTAAATGGTCGGCAGACATATAAACTACTTTTTTAAATCTTATCCCTGCCGCCCATATAAGGCCTCAAGACCTCCGGAATCACAACGTCTCCGCTCTCCGTCTGATAATTTTCCAAAATTGCCGGAGGAATTCGGCTCATTACTATCCCTGTTGCATCATTGGTGTGCATTAGTTCAAGCTCACCGCTAGTTCGACGAACTCTCATGTTAAGCCTTCTGGATTGAAAGTCATTCATCAGATCCGCGCTAGAGGTCTCTCTAAACTTATTCTGAGCCGGGAACCAAGTCTCAAGATCAACTCCTTTAGCATTGGGAGTTCCAATATCAGCAGTGCACTTTTCTAAGAAGTGGTAATGAAGCCCAAGCTCATTAAGTAACTCTTTCTGAATAGCGATTAAGAACAGGTGTTCTTCTTTACTTCTTTCCCGAACAGTAAATGATTCCATCTCCAACTTATCAAACTGGTGCATCCGAAGAATTCCCTCCATATCTTTACCGTAAGTTCCGGCTTCTTTCCTAAAACTTGTAGCATAACCAAGATACCTAATCGGTAGATCACTTTCAGCAACAATCTCATCCATATACATCGGGCAAATACTGTGTTCAGCGCTTGCATTTAACCACAACTCATCTTCATCAATCTGATAAGTCTGTTCTTCTTTACTTAAACGGCCCGTACCTTTAAACGGCTTAGTCTTAACCATCATAGGGGGGATAACAGGTACAAAAGGCTTCGTAGAGACATTAAGCTCAGCCTTCTCAGCAACACTTTTAAGCCAAGTTTCATCAGTTAATCTATCAGAAGTAAAACCAACCAATGCGAACTGTAGCTTAAACATATCTCCCTTGATGTATGCAAATCTTGAGCCCGCTACCTTCGCTGCTCGTTCTTTATCAATCCAGCCTTTTGCTTGCGCAAGTTCCCAATGGTTTTTAGGCTTAAAACTAAACTCTGGCTTTTTACCAAACTCTGCAACCACAACGTTCTCTTCTTCAGTTGCCCCAACTGGAACCTCCGGCTCCGAAATATTAGGAACTTTGTACATTAAACCCAGAAGCTGTTCTTCAAGCGGACTAAGCTTAGCCTCTAGCTCAGAAATATCATCTTTAAGCCTCTTTCCTTCTTCAATCTGTTCAGAGCTCGGCTTGCCACCCTTCATGCTCTCAGCATTCTCGTTCCTCTTTTGACGCAAAGCATCCAACTCTTGCCTCAAAGCTACAACCTGCTCATCAAGAACCAATAACTGATCAATATCAACATCTACATTCTTATTGCGCGCAGCCTCTTTAACGACCTCTGGGTTCTCACGAATAAACTTAATATCCAACATATTCCAAATATTATACCCTATTTAAATTGAATATAGTTCCCTTAGTGTTGACATTAGATACGCCTACTTTATATAATATTTTTATTATGACAAAGCTATCCATAAATAAACCCACCTACAAAGGTATAGACAGAGTTAGTAACACACCTTCTACCAAAAGAGGGCGCGAGGACGGTGTGGCTATCCACTCCCTAAACATATCCGACCAATCTGATACTGCGGGTCGTAGATTACTTGAACTAACTGGATCACCATCTTACCCTAGCCGAACAGAACAAACACTTGAAGCCCTAATAAGAAGACACGAAGAACAAAAACGAGCAGAAGAGGAAAGAACTAGGGGTATTGTTGAAGCAGCGATGGCCATGATACCTCCCGCCCTAAGAAGAGTAACTTTAGAAACTGCCTATGACGATAAAGACACTATAGAAATTTTTGAGCCAAAAGTAGATAGCTATATCCTAGAAAAGAAAAATCAGTCCAGATCCGATAGTTAGAATTGAGCCCCACCTTACTTAGCCCAGGAAAGTTTCAACCTCTCTCCAACATACTTACAATACTCACAGTTAGCGCCAAACTTTGGCATCTCATCACTACCCATGCAGGCTTTAAGTTCAAGTAGCGTTGGCTCTACCCAAGAATCATCACCCTTATAGCTAATCAGCTTAGTATTAAACTCGACTACATCAAAGAAACCTTCTGCATCGCTGTTACCGTTTGCATAAACAAAATATCCAACATCACTTACCTCGAAACCAATTTTTCTTAAAAGCCACTGATAACATTCCATCTGCCTTTTGTAGCCAATCTGCCAAGGTGCATCTAAAGTCACCTCGCTCTTTTTAGAAGTAGACTTATAATCCACCACAATCAACTCCCCTGCCTCGTTCACCCAAATATCATCCACTGCACCAAACAAAATTAAGTTTAGGTTCTCGTCGTAATATTGAATTCCAGTAAAGTTCTCTCGCCAGATCTCCATATCCTCATGCTCAAAAGGTAGAACTCCCTCCAATCCGTTCTCAACCATAATTGGATGTGGCAGCTTATCTACCCGATATGCATCGAACTCTCTTTTCAAAAGCTCATCAATCGCTGAGTTTATGTTAAATGGAAAACCGGGCGGCCGTTTAATTCCTTTTCTAACCTCCAGCCAGAAACACCTTTCACAGTTTAAAAAAAGATCAATCTTCGAGCGTGATATCCTAAACGGTGCCTCACTTTTCGGATCATATATCCCCCTATATCCAACTTTTTGAACTGCACTCATATTAAATTACTTGTCTCCTCCTAATAATCAGCATTAGAGCAAAAAGAGCATTAGCCAAGATCCAAACCACGATCCAAGATGCCGAAAGAAATGAATACTCTTTCACTGCAAATAACGCCATAGAAAAACGCAAAGTATTAGTTACGTAAAGTGAAAGAGTCTCCGAGTGGGGCTTATTCCAACTTTTACGAATAGTCGGTATGAAAGCAAGAAGATCCGCCACTATTAGTAAGATCGCTGAAACTATAGGCTGATCTATAACCAGCCAGAATATAATTGCAATAAGCCCCAACAGGGCTACATAGCTATCTAGCTTAGTGATATCTTTTGTACCTTTCCTTAAACTAAGTAAAACAACTCCAATACACAGCAGAACTGCAGCTCCAGACACCAACACAGCAGCACCCGCATCTCCTTTTATCTGAAGGGCAACGAGTAAAGCGCTCAATAGAGTCCACAGAAACCAGGTGTAAAAGTGTGGGTGCGTCTTGCCTCTAAGGATATCCCTATAATAGGGAATATACGTTACAAAGGTAAGTATTGCGGCCAAGACGGCCACGGTATGTTTTAGGTTATCAATATTCATCCTAGATTAATTCTAACACTCCAGTATCACCAGACTTTCAATATGCGGAGTTCTAGGAAAGAAGTTATAACCTTTAGCAAAGCTAATCTTATAACCAGCCTCAACCAAAATCTTCACATCTCTAGCCTGCGTAACAGGGTTACAGCTTAGATATATAACTTGCTTAGGCTTAACTTCAGCAATTTGCTGAACAACTCTTTTATGCAGTCCTGCCCTTGGAGGATCAACAATCAAAGTAGAATCAGTAACAATTGAATCTAGGCTATCTTCACCCGGCAAGCAGACAACCTCAGCATTATCTAACTTAAGCTTGGCTAAATTCTGCTTTGCCATCTGGGCATTGTCCTTATCAATATCAACAATCTCTAATGCCCTACCATCAGCAACCAAAACTCCAATACTCCCTACTCCACCATAAAAATCTATCACTTTTTTAGTCTTTGGATTAAGCTTAGTCCTAATATCTTCAATCGCTTTTTCAAAAATCTCTATATTTACCTGAAAGAAAGAATCTACATCGTATTCTAAAGCTGTTCCACAAACTTCATCACTCAAAGTAATATCACCTATTCTCCAGATCTCTGATGTTTTAACAGAAGCTGGAGATTTCGGATTAGAATAATAACAAACTAGTCCTTTCAAGCTTTTCGGAGCCTCAAATTCACCAAACTTCTCTTTCTTAACGAATAAGGCTCCAACACACTCCCCCACCCTATTAGAACGAAGAACAATGCTCTTTAAATCACCTGCAAAAATCTTATTTAAGTTCAGAAAGCTGACCAACTCTTTACCGGCCTTATTTATAGCCTCAGATGCTAGAGCGCTTCCGCTAAGCTTAATCTTCTGGCCAGTTCCTCGTTTATGAAGCGCAAGATGGACACCCTCGTCATCACCCCAAAAGTTGTACTCCATCTTATTACGATAGCCGTACTCCTTCTTGCCCTGAGCCATTTCAGTATCAGCAAAATCAATTCCGGCCTCGTGCTTAAAGGTCTGCCTTAATAGGCTAAGCTTAACTTCATTCTCGTAACCATAACTTAGAATCTGCCATGGGCTCGTACTCATATACTCCTCTTGCTCAAGTGGCTCTATCCTATTTGGTGATTTTACCTTAACTTTCTCAGCCACACCCTCTAGAATTCCCTTCTTGGCCTTAGAAACCAAAACATCAACTGTCTCACCTGCCAGTGCCCCCCAAACAAACACCGGCTTTCCATCCGTTGTGTAGCCAAGAGCCTGCCCACCATTAACGAACTTCTCTAAAGCGATATCATTTAGAACATAAGGTTCCATTTTTGTATTTCTTCTCTTCCCCATTCCTTTCCATTATAACAGTTCAAGATTCACCCATATGTTCCGACCAACAAGCACAGAAAAGCCCCAAACTTGTGGGGCTAATTCTAATATCATTATCGAACAATCAGCTTTTTGTTTTTATCATTTTTGTTTTTGTTTAGATAGTTATTCCTATCTAATAGAGAGACTTATGTGAAGTGAGAGATTTTTTGTTAGTAAAACTTAAAACTTTGCAGTGCGGTTAGTAATTTTGAATCTTTGCGAGCCAAGTTCAAAGAAGAACATAGTCCGATTCAAAAGTAACCTCACCAGATTTAAGCAAATACCGATGTACTAAGGTTTTTTAAAGTGGTTTCCTTCAAACCCACCGCTGATTGCTCGGTAGCAATATTAGAATATATTAAGATTGAGCGTTAAAACTCTAATCTAGCTGTTAATGTTCTTAGGTGACCCGAGCCGCCAATACTGGCCGACTCGAATCGCCACAACGTCTTGCTGAATCTCAGCAAAACTAAGCAAACTAGAATCTAACGTGATTCTACCCTGCTTTCCGTCCGGTACCACATCCTTTTTTCCCATCCGAAATCTAACATTAAGATCCGCAATCCTTTCATCCAGGATATCTCCCTTCAGTCTAGATTCCACATCTTGCTGCCAAACCTCTTTAGGGTAAGCATGCAGATAGGTACCAAAGCCTCGTGTAATTACTATCCCTTCCGCAAACTCATCCCTTACCTCTGCAGGTAAAGTTAAACGATTTTTGTCGTCGAGCTTCCGGGCGAAGTAATCCACTTTGGCCATTTTAAATTTCGTGGGAGTTTTTGTTTTTATTCTGAATGAACCAACGTAAACTTATTTAGCTTAACTTGCAGTTCACCCACATCTACCCACTAAGATAAATATACTACCCACAGCTACCCACAAACAAGTAGTAACTTTATATCGAGTAATGAAAAGCTGGGACAAAAAATCAATTACAGTGGTAGCTTTTCCACCTGTGCAGAACTTATCCACAGGATGTGTACAAAACTCATCTTCAGCAACCATATGTATGATATCCACTACATCACCCTTCAGACTATTGACATAAGCAATAAGTAGTGATATACTGACTACTATGTCAACATCAGAAAACAAAAAGAAACAACCTGCTCCAGTTGGAGAAATACTTGACCTAGACACAATTAGAGGTCAATTAAAAAATATTGAAGTAATGGGTGCTCCAGACACCGCTAACGAACTCTTTAGAGTATCTGTTATAGCAACAAGTAACGATTCGGTTGGCAGGGATGCTATTGAACGAATCCTACAGAACACTGAAGGTTCATTCACCACAGAAGGATCTAGATATGATGGGATAACCAGCCAATATCTAAAAAAGGAGCCCGGGACAACAACACTTTTTGTGCCGAAAGATAACTAATTTAGCAACTAATCACTTCAGTTTCTCAATCTCTTTTGCGGCAGTAACAGGCTCACTTCTTGGGCCTGGATTTTGAATACGCTGAATAATACCTCCAAACCACTTAGCACTAGGCCTAAGCTTTCTTGATCCTGTCTCTCTATCTACCGCTATTAGACCAAACTTTGGCCAATGCCCATCTGCCCATTCAAAATTATCCAGCAGTGACCAATGGATGTATCCAATAAGTCCAACACCCTTCTTCTTAAGCTTAATAATCTCTTTTAAGGTTTCTGCAATCCACCACTTTCTATATTTATCACCAGAATCCGCCACGCCGTTTTCCGTAATCATTATTGGGAGTTTATACCTACACCAAATATCGTGTACCACATTAGATATTCTTGCGGGCTCCATGCTCCAGCCAATATCATTCCTATTTTTATCCGGATTATTAGCGTGCAAACCAAAGCCAAAATGACGCTCGGCAAAATAATAATTTAGACCTATAAAATCTAGGTACTTTTTAGTTCTATCCAAAAAGAAGTGATTATTAGCCCACCTTAAAAACTTAACATTAAGCCTAGTCGCCAGCGTACTATCACCAATATAAAAGTCTGCACAGTTATGCGCGATCCCAATCTTATAATCATTTCGATATTTTAAAAGAACCTTAGATGCTTTTTTATGGGCAGTTATCAGATTTAAAACAACTTTTACGGATTTTAGAATATTCTCATTCTGAGGAGGCCACTTGCCGTCTTTAAAAGAGTGGTTTGCATAGATCATCGGCTCGTTCAAAATTGTGACATATGTAAAGTCATTACCAAAGGCTTTTGTAACAACCTCTACAAAGCGTTCAAAATATTTAATATTACCTCGTTTATAGAACCCTCCCTTGCTAGCGAACCATTTCGGAACTGTAAAGTGCCACAAAGTGACAACAGGGGTTATCCCCTGTCTCTTTAGCTCATTAAAGTATGTTTTATAGTAACGCAGTGCAGTTTTGTTAAACTCACCCGCTGTTGGCTCAATCCTACTCCACTCGATACTAAACCTTAAAGTATTCAGATTTAGTGATTTTAGAAGTTCGAAATCTTGCTTAAAATATTTCTTGTGTTCACTTGCTCGGCCCGAAACATAATTTCTTGGGTCAGTTGCCTCGTTTTTGATCTTGGGCCAATTTGGTAAGTAACCAAATTTGTTTGGAGCAGCCTTTGCTTGGTGCGAGGCATTGGCAAGCTCCCACTCAGTCCAGTCGTTATCATTGCCGCCCTCAACCTGATGCGCAGCAACACCAGCTCCCCATAAAAAATCATCCTCGAATAAGTTCTTTTTCATTTAATTAAGATTAGTAATAATGAAAGATCCCGGAATTAATCCGGGATGACGTAGCAGTTAGAAAAGTCGAACCCTAAAGTCCTACTACACCAATCACCAGAGCCATTACCATTATTGTAACAAACTCATGCAGACCATTGATTAGACTTATCTTCTTTCTTCTACCTTCAAATAGGTCATGCATCACCATCGTTGGCACGACTATGAGAGAGATCATAAACGCCACTTTCAAGCTATCCTGCGTAAAGCTATTGCCGTAAAAGGCATTTGCCACAAACGCTAGATACGCTAACAAATACGCCAGAAAAGCTGATCTTACAATCGCAAAGACCATCGGAGTCCAACTCATCTCTTTGAAATCTTTATCTGTTAAGCCTACAAGCTTCATCCAAGTCTTACCAAAAACCGGCTTAGCATACCAAACACTCCCCACAACCATACTCGACAGAGTTGCTAAAAGAACTCCCACCAAATTAACTTGAGCTTCCATAAAAACTACCCTTTCGTTTATTTATCCTTAACTAAAAAAATTCTACTCTAAAAACTTTTTTATTGCATCCATATCAACCTCTTTAACTACTGCATTCTCGATATCATGCAAAGTCCTGATCTCACGGGCTGTCAAACCGTTCTCAATTGTTATAATCGCCTTAATAACAACTCCATGAGATACCACCAAGATATTCCTACCTTCCTCATCTACCTTTAAAAGAGTCCTAGCGACCCTATCCCTAAATTTGTCAGGGTCCTCAACGCCTACTGCACCCCAGAATTCGTCTACACCTTTAAACCGTTTAGTCCCACTAAGTTCACCCATTGCGAGCTCTTCAAGATCCTTTTCAACTTCAATCTTTATCTCATTCAACCCCGCAGAGTCTCTTATAATTTGTGCTGTTTCTAGAGCCCTTTCTATAGGCGAAGAGACGATCTTAGCAATATTCAAAAGCTTTACCTTAGCACCCGAAAATTTGGCCTGCTCTCTACCAATATTAGTTAATGGTGAATTAAGTTCTTTACCAGCAAATAGATCATCTAGATTTGCCTCACTCTGCCCATGTCTCGCAATGAATACCATAACTACTAACTGTAGCATAAGGTATAATCTAGAACATGATACACGAACTTAGAACTTACGAAATCCCAAACAACGCCAGGAAAGCCTTTCACGAAAGGTTCGAAAACCACGCCATGCGTATCATGGATAAATATGGGATCAAGATCCTAATGATTTGGGATGAAGAAATCGGAGACATGCAAAACTTCTGCTACATCATCGAATGGCAAAGCTTAGCCGAGCGAGAAGAAAAATGGCCAAAGTTTAACAGCGACAAGGAATGGTCAAAGATTAAGAAAGAATCCGCTGCTCAATACGGCGAATTAGTTCGAAAAACCCACAATAAATTTCTCCGCCCCACCAAATATTCACCTATTCATTAGATTCAGTTCAAAAGTTTTTCTATTAACTCTTGCGCATAGGCGTAACTCTTTTCTTGGTTTGAGAACGCAAAGAACCAAAGAGCGCTTAAGCCTATCAAAAGCTTGTAGCACTCTAATCTCTCTTTAAAATTGAGTAATAAATCTTTATCATTCTCATGCTCTTTCAGATATATCTTAGATACTGTATCATCGTTTCTCCAGAAGTCTATCCAGGCAATGTCCCTTAACCTATCTCCATACAGTGAACCTTCCCAATCTATAACAGAACTAATATTTACACCTTCACAAAGAGTATTATCAAGGCCAAAATCTCCATGCACTAGTACTCTTTCTTCAGGGCAATATTTGAACAAGCTAGATGCTTTTTGAGCAGTTAAGTCATGAAGACCCTGATTATAAAACTTCGGGGTATCTACTATAGGTTCTTGGGTAATACAAGCCTTTAAATAGCCCTGCCAAGTGCTATAACCAGCGTTCCCATTCTTATCCCATGAGCCATAGCCACTTCCAGCTAATCTAACGCCATTTATTGCATCCAGGACTGCTACTAACTTTGGAGCCAACTCTATGTATTCATCTTTTGACAGCTTATCCAAAGTTATGCCTGAAGCCTCTTCGGTTATTACATACGCTAAACCATCTTCTTTAACTCCAATTTTAATTACTTTTGGTATAGGAAGATGACTAGAGCTAAAGTTATCATATGCAAACTTATCTTTTTCGTAGCCTTCGACACCATTAGAATTTACCCTCAGCACTAACTTTTGGTTATCAAATGCAAAAGAAAAAGCACAGGAGCCTTCACCCCCTTTTAACCTTTTAGTTTTGATGTCAGATTCATTTAGAAGCTCTGCCAAAAGCTTAGATGCTCCTTCTTCGTCAAATACGGTCTTATAGGTAGACATCTTTGCCTACAGATCCTCAATCTTCACTCTAACCTGCTCCATCGTATCTCGATCACGAACAGTTACAGTTCCATCTTCTAAAGTTTGGAAGTCTATAACAATGCATTTTGGAACCCCAATCTCATCAGCACGCCTGTAACGCTTACCAATATTTCCATTATCATCATACTCACACATCTGCTCTTGAGAAAGCTTTGCAAAAACCTCTTTAGCCTTTTCAACTAACTCTGGTTTGTTCTTCAACAGCGGAGAAACAACAGCTTTAATTGGAGCTAGCTCTTCTTTTAGTTTAAGAACTGTACGCGTCTCACCGTTAACTTCCTCTTCGCAGTAGGCATCAGAAACAACCGTTAAGAATAAACGTCCTAGACCAACAGAAGTCTCAATCACCCACGGAATATACTTCTCACCACTAACTGGATCTGTGTAATTAAGGTCAGTTCCAGAAAACTTCATATGCTGGGT
Source organism: Patescibacteria group bacterium (assembly GCA_030917805.1). Taxonomy (GTDB): domain Bacteria; phylum Patescibacteriota; class Saccharimonadia; order Saccharimonadales; family HK-STAS-PATE-42; genus HK-STAS-PATE-42. Next base: position 405 of record JAUPUA010000072.1, on the reverse strand, counting down.
CAAATCGTAATCGGTTCTATCGTGCAGACCCTCCAACTCGTCAAAACCATAAGATGGGAAGTTATATTCAATATCCCAAGCCTCTTTGGTATAAAAGACTAAGTTTTCGTGTTGCTTCCACCTTAAGTTCTCCTCGCGAATACCAATCCCAAGATACCAATCCCACCTCATCTGTTTAGCTTGTTCGTAAGCCTCTTTATTAGTATTCGGTTTGATGAAAAGCTGGGTATCGGCCTGCTCTAACTCGCGAGTTCTAAACAAGAAGTTACGTGGGCTAATCTCATTGCGGAATGCCTTACCAATTTGGGCCACACCAAAAGGAACCTTTTGACGGGTGGTATCAACAATATTCTTAAAATTAAGATAAATACCCTGACAAGCCTCACCCGGGAGGTAAACCGTGCG
>JAUPUA010000022.1 GCA_030917805.1 Patescibacteria group bacterium | reverse complement strand
ACTAGCTCTTTGCTCAGACAAAATTTTTTCGGGTTGCGGTTTTGGGACTATAGGTCTCTAAGCTTGATGAGGTATAAAAGGCATGTGGTAGAATTAGGTTTAATATATGCTGTTTGTTTTTGGGATCTTTTCTTTTATTATGCTTGTGGTGCTCCACGAGTTTGGTCACATGGTCGCGGCTAAGAGAAATGGTGTTGTTGTTGAAGAATTCGGTGTTGGATTTCCTCCAAGAGCGTGGGGAAAGAAACTACGGAAGAAGAAAGGTGATGATACACTTTATAGCCTAAACTGGTTACCTCTGGGTGGTTTTGTAAAGCTCAAAGGTGAGCATGATGATGCAACGTCGAAGGGGAGCTTTGGGGCAGCCTCTTTAAAAACAAAAGTTAAGATTCTGGTTGCAGGTGTCGGAATGAACTTCTTGACGGCATGGGTCTTGCTGACAGGCTTATTCTTAGTAGGAGCTCCAAGATTACCATTTGAGAGTTTGCCTTTTTACGGCAAGGAGCAAGCTGTTATTAAAAGTGATACTAAAGTTAGTGCGCTGGATACCTATGTTTCTTTTGTTTCGGAATCCTCACCTGCATCTGAAGCTGGCCTAAGTGCCGGCGATATAATCTTGAGTATTGGCAACATTAGCCCTAGTATAGAGACAAGCTTGAACGAGATTACGGCCCAGTTGGCAGGTTCTGAATCTGAGCTTAAGTTTAAAGATTCTGATAGCGGTGAAGTGGTAGTGCAAGAAGTGAAGCTTCGCGAAAAAGGATCAAGTGGCGGAGTATTGGGGGTGCAATCTGTTGAGAGTGTTAAGTTTAAGTCTACTTGGTCTGCACCGATTAATGCTCTAACAACGATGTATCAATCTACTGAGGCTACATTCAATGGAGTTGGATATGCAGTCTCTAATTTAGTGCGTGGTGATGGCCAGAAGGCTAGCGAGGTAGTAGGTGGGCCGGTGGCTACAGTAGATGCGATAAAAGGGGTTAGCGAGACTGGTCTGGTGCAACTTGTTTTATTAATAGCTTTAATATCTTTATCACTTGGTATTATGAATATTCTACCGATTCCGGCTCTAGATGGAGGAAGGTTATTCTTGATTTTATTGTTTAGGGCTAGAGGTAAAGCTTTAACCAAAGAAAAAGAAGAGAATATTAATGCTTGGGGGATGGGCTTCTTATTGTTATTAATTGCCGTTATTACTGTTGTTGATGTAGGTAGGATCTTTTAACCCTTAATCTAAGAACTATGAATCTAGAGAAGATAAGAAACTCTAAGTTTGGATGGGCACTAGGGATTAGCTTATTTGCAGTGTGGTTCTTCTTTGTGGTTAGTTTTGTGGTCGGACTTCTGATTTTGCCCATTGATCTTTTTGCTGGCAATAAAGATCTGGTAGAAGTTACTCTAGCTGTTATTTTGCCAGTTATCTTAGTGGTGGGTTCAATTTTAATGTATAGACTGTTCTTTTTTGCGGATAAGAAGGAAAGTAAGCTAAAAGATATTATGGTGGGACTTGGCTTTAGGCTTCCAAAGAGGAATGTTTGGTGGCTGACACCTTTGGTCTTAGTGGGTTATATAGTACTTCTGGTAGCAGCTTTGGGTGTTCTAGCTACGGTTGCTCCAAATGTGGCAGAACAAGAGCAGGAGGTGGCGAATACAGTAAAGGCTTTGGGTGGATGGTATTTGGTGGTTATGGTTATAGGAGTGGGAATATTGACCCCGATTGCAGAGGAGACTTTTTTTAGAGGTCTACTAATACAACTTTATGGTAAGAAGTTGAAGATTGCTTTTGCTATTGTAGCTCCAGCACTTTTATTTGGATTTGCCCATATGCAAGTTAATGTTGGTGTAGACACCTTCATTTTTGGATGTGCTTTGGGCTGGTTAACCTGGAAGACACAGAGTATTTATCCTGCAATTGGCTTACATTTGCTTAAGAACCTGCTAGCACTATCCAATATCCTGAGTTGAGCAAAGGTTATGTATAAAAAAAGTAGTCAGCTCAAAGCTAGACTGAGAGATTATTTCTTAAAAAACCAGCTTGCCATTAGGTATGGTTGGATAGGTTTGAGGATGGTTTGGAGCGTGGTGAGGGTAACTTTGGTTCTAAAAGTATTTACCAATCAGAGTGATTCTGCTTACCTTAATGCGCTCTTGATTGATATGGGGACGTCTTATGTAGAGGCCTGGGCAACAGGGAGGGCGCTTCTGGCTTTTGCGACGGAAGATAAATGTGATGATAAGAGTGGGCGGTGGTTCTTATTACTGGCGGCAGTAATGTTTGTGGCTCCAGAGGTCCTTTTAGTGATATTTTGGAATGGTATCCCTGATACGCTACTAGTGGGAATTGGGGTGTTTATTGCCTGTTCACTAGGGGTATTCTTACTTTCGATGCGTAAGAAGATTAAGGCTTGCCGAAAGTAGCTCTATACAGCAGTTTTTTCAGATGTTTTGCCATAAGCTTTAAAATCTGATAGAATAAGTTTTGTTATGTTATTTTTAAAAAGATACATCCTTGCACCGACAAAGCCCTTAGGGGTCTGAATTTGGTTGTTTTAAAATGAAACAAAAACTACAAATTTAAGTTAACCCCACTCAAAAAGAAATGAGTGGTTTTTTATTTTAAGAAAAGGAAAAGTGATATGAAAAATTTGGTAATTATAAAGTATGGATCGAGTTGCATTAGCAGAAAAAACATTCGTAGTTTTGCTAAACAAGTCGCAAAATTAAAATCTGAAGGAAAGGAAGTGCTGGTTGTAAGTTCGGGCTCTGTTAGGCTCGGTAAAGAGATTGGCGTCTCAAGTATAAACGCGAAGGGCTCTCTAGGGCTTTGGGCTTCCTTGGGCTCAGCGAGAATTGTAGAGCTTTGGAGGTTAGCTCTTGAGAGGCACGGAATTGTAGTGGCGCAGATACTTGTTACTCATAGTGATTTAGATGAGAGTAGTTATCTAAAACTGTCTCTTGAAGAGTTACTTGCGGAAGGAGTAGTTCCAGTCGTAAATGAGAATGATGTCTTAAGTGATACAGAGCTAGTTAAACTAAAGACGGGCGGTGATAACGACGGACTGGCTGCTCATATAGCTTTAAGGTTAGAAGCGGAGACTTTGATTCTTGTTTCTAGTGGAGTTAATGGTTATGTATCTGGCGGTTCAGTTCAGGCGAAAGTTGATTTAAGTTCCGTAAGTCAGGAGGATCATTTCTCTAAGACAGAACATGGAACTGGTGGGATTGAGTCTAAGTTGGTTGCGGCTAACTCTGCCTTAAGTGGTGGGGTGGGTAGAGTATTCTATGCTGGTATGAGTTCTGATTTAGCTGATGTTATTGATAACCAGTCCGGTACGGAGTTCTATCTATAAAAGTGTATAATTAAGTTAAACGAAAGAGAGAAATATATGAAGTATTCAAAGTTATTTACTAAGACATTAAAAGATGCTCCAGCAGACGAGCAGGCTCGGAGTGCACAATTACTTATTCAAGCAGGCTTTATTCACAAAGAGATGGCTGGTGTATACACAATATTGCCCCTAGGCCTAAATGTTCTTAATAATATCAGTAACATAATAAGAGAAGAGATGGACGAGATTGGAGGACAAGAACTACAGTCAACCGCCCTGCAGAGAAAAGAGCTGTGGGAAAAAACAGGTAGGTGGGATGATGAGGTGGTAGATAACTGGTTCAAAACTGAGCTCAAGAATGGTTCAGAGCTATCTTTGGCCTTTACTCACGAGGAGCCTATGACGGATATGATGCGGAGTTTTATCCACTCGTATAAGGATTTACCAGCGTACCCTTACGATATTCGTACTGTTTTTAGGAATGAGGCTCGTGCGAAGTCTGGTGTGATGAGAGGGAGGGAGTTTTTCTGGAAGGCGCTTTATTCGTTCTCTAAAGACGAAAAGCAGCATGAGGAGTTTTACACTAAAGCAACTCAAGCTTATCGTAACATTTTTAGAAGGGTAGGATTAGGTGACTCGACATACCTAACTTTTGCTTCTGGCGGGACTTTCGCTAAGTACTCACACGAGTTCCAGACTTTGTGTGAAGCTGGTGAAGACGTTATATATCTAGATAAGAGTAAGGAGATTGCAGTTAATAAAGAGGTTTATACTGACGAAGTGCTGAAAGACCTAGGATTGAGCAGAGGTGATTTGGTCGAGGCTAAGGCGGTAGAGGTGGGCAATATATTCTCTCTTGGTGATAAGTTCTCTAAGCCTATTGGCCTAGCTTTCTCGGATGAGAACGGTGACGAAAAAAATGTGCTTATGGGATGTTACGGTATAGGAATATCTCGCCTTGTTGGTGTTATCTCAGAGTTATGCGCAGATGAGAGTGGGATTGTATGGCCAGAGTCTGTAGCACCTTATAAATATCATATCGTGACTATTGCTAGATATGAGGATGATGAGAGCTTTCAAAAATCTGAAGAGCTGTACAATAGGCTTGTTCAAAGGGGGGATGAAGTCTTGTGGGATGAACGAATTGAGACAAGGCCTGGTGAGAAGTTTGCAGATGCCGATCTTATTGGATGCCCAATTAGAATTGTCGTTAGTCCAAAGACTTTGGAACAAGGTAATGTTGAGGTTAAGCTTAGAAAAGAAAAAGAATCAAAACTCGTAGAGTTCGACAAAGTTTAAGCATAAACACTAGATATAGCGGTTTTGTTAGTGGTTTTAGCGCAATATGTGGACTATCTAGTGTTTACAGAATTACAACAGGGATGATAAAATCAATAAGTTAATTTAAAAAAGTAAGATGGCAAAGGTTAAGATTTCCAAAGAAAAGCTGGAACAGCTTAAGATTGAGCTTGAAAAAGCTATTGAGGCCCGCCCAGGTATAGTGGAGCGCGTTGCTACGGCACGGTCTCTAGGAGATCTTAAGGAAAATTCTGAATATCATGGTGCGCGAGATGAACAGCGTGATAACGAGCGCAAGATAGAAGAGGTTGAAGCCATACTCAAAAACTACGAGATAATCGATGGTTCAAAAATGAGCCATGATGTTGTGGCTGTTGGCTCAACTGTTAAGTTGAGTGGTGACGATGATAAGGCATTCACTATTGTGAGTAGCGTTGAATCTGACCCTATAAATGGGAAAGTCAGTGATGAATCCCCAATTGGGCAGGCTCTGATAGGTAAAAAGCTTGGTGATGAGATTGAGATTGGTGGTAAGAAGTACAAGATCAGGGGAATTGCCTAGGCTAAATTCGAATTCTAGGCAAGTAAGCTCCCCAAACTTAGAATGGGGAGCTTTTTAGTTGGTTTGATAGGTTATAATTAAGTTAAAGAAATAGAGTTCGCTTTACATGGGTTAGGCAAATACGGATATGGCGACACTGCAAGATTTTAGGAATGAGAGGCTTAGAAAGTTAGAAGAATTAAGACGTCTTGGGGTTAACCCGTACCCTGCAAAAGCTGATAGAACCAACGCTAATGCTGACATTAAAGCAAATTTTGATAAGTTAGAGGGCAAGGTTGTTAGCGTTGTCGGGCGGATTAAGAACATCCGGAAGATGGGTAAGATTGGGTTTATCGTAATAAAAGATGAATCTGATTCATTGCAGCTTTTTTTGAGTGAAAGTGAACTTGGGGTTGCTGATTATGCTAGCTCAGAGGTAAGTTTTAGCGATGTTAGTCTGCTCGATTCAGGAGATTTTGTTGAAGGGACAGGTGAGGTCATTAAGACTAAAACAGGTGAGGTATCTGTAAAGTTAACTAAACTCAGAATTTTAACTAAGGCGATAAGACCAATGCCGCTGGCGCACGAGGAGTTCAGTGATAAAGAGCAAAGATTAAGAAGGCGCTATGTTGATTTAAATGTTAATCAAGAGGTTCATGATAGGTTTGTTCGCCGTTCTAATTTTTGGCAATCAACTCGTAACTTCTTATTGAAAGAGGGATTTTTAGAGATTAATGTTCCAGTTCTTGAACATACTACTGGTGGGGCGGATGCTAATCCATTTGTGACACATATGGATGCACTAGACCAAGATTTTTATTTAAGAATATCCCATGAGTTGCCACTCAAAAGGCTACTTGGTGGGGGATATGAAAAAGTCTTTGATATTGGTCCAAGGTTTAGAAATGAGAACTACTCGGATGAACATCTACCGGAGCATATTGCTATGGAATGGTACTGGGCATATGCCGACTGGAACCAAGGTATGGAGCTCACTCAAAGAATGGTTCGGTTTATTGCTGATAACACTTGGGGTACGCGTAAGTTTAAATTAGCCAATGGCCAGGAAATAGATCTAGGTGATGATGGCACGGATTGGCCAAAGATTAGCTTCGTTGAGCTTTTGAAAGAGAAGTACGGATTGGACGTGCATAATTGTACGCTTGAAGAGGCTGCTATTAAGCTTGAAGAAGCTGGTGGAGAAGTTGAGAAAGCAGAGAATAGATCACGTGTTCTAGATAAGCTTTGGAAGCTTGAGAGAGTAAAAATTGCTGGACCAGCATTTTTAGTCGATGTCCCAGATTTCTTACAGCCTCTAGCTAAACTTAACTCATCTGACGCCAGGCTGAGTGAGCAGTTTAACCTGCTTTTGGGTGGAACAGAGGCCTGCAAAGCATATAGTGAGCTTAATGATCCCGTTGATCAACTGGATAGGTTTTTAGAGCAACAAAAAATGCGCGATAATGGTGACGAAGAAGCTATGATGCTCGACATTGATTTTGTCGAAATGTTGGAGTATGGAATGCCACCAGCGTGTGGTTATGGCCATGCTGAACGTCTCTTTTGGATCCTGGAGGGCGTGACTGCCCGCGAAGGAGTTATCTTCCCTCAACTAAGGATGGAAGTAGATGAGACTACCAAGAAGATCTATCCTGAGGTTAAATTTGATACTAAGAGTGAAAGTATAGACACAAAACCTACCCCTATGTTAACGGGAGAACTTCCCGAATCTGCAGATAAACATGGAACTTACAAAATATATTTAAATGATTGGTCTATTCTAGATTTTGAGGCAGTAGTTAAGAGGGTTGGGCAAGAAGAAGGTCAGTGTGTGGTAGTTCTAGATCAGACTGCTTTTTATCCAAATGGAGGCGGGCAGGCTTGCGATCTAGGTGAAATAATATTTGGTAATGGCTCAACCCTTAAATTATCTAAAGTTACAAAAGATAAGGATGGGGTTGTTTATCATTATGGTGAGCTAGAAGGTGAGCAACCGAACGAAGGAGAAAAAGCTCGAGGAACTATCGATGGTGAAAGAAGACTTCTAAATTCAAGATTGCACTGTGCGGGTCACTTTATAGATCTGGCGGTAAGGAAGTTAAACAAGGACTGGAAGCCAGGCAAAGGAGCACATTACCCGGAGATGAGTTTTGTCGAATATGTCACTAAAGATGAGATTGAAGACAAAGAAGCTTTTGCAAAATCTATAGAAGAGGAGTTAAATAAGATTATTTCAAAAGGAGGAGAGGTCTCGGTGGAGATCATCTCTTCTAAAGAGGTGGTCGAGAACAAAATTAGTGACTATATCCCACAGTTTGTGCTGGATTCATATCAAAAGGTTCATGTAGTTAACTATCCGGATAACTTTAAAATCTGTTGCGGAGGAACCCACGTACAAGATATCTCTGATATAGGAAAGATTAAGATTACAAAAGTTAAGAAAAAGGACGGTAATATCCGGGTAAGTTATGAACTTGGATAATTTTATACATGAGCACTATAAAAGTAATTAAAGATCTCCCAGACACTGAGACTCAAGCCATGATATTACCTGTTATTGAGGGGGCGTATGAAGATGTAAAAAATTTAATCCCTGAACTACCACAAGAAATTGAAGTACATTTTGATGACTGGTGCTTAATACCTGACTTAGGAACAGGAGCTGCTGCATACGATCCTAATACACTCGTATTATATTTTGACAAAGAATTTAAGGGCGATTTGGGAGCTCAGATAAAGGATCTACATGCAACAGTATTTCACGAAGCATTCCATATTGCTCATGGCTGGACTTTTGAAAGTAATACGGCAGTTGGAGATAGGGCTGGTACGGCTATTGAGCAGGCATTCTATGAAGGCTGCGCAATTGTTTTTGAGAGAGACTATGCTGATAGTAAAACTCCTATAGGAGACTACTCAAAGCTCGATAATGTAAATGAATTA
>JAUPUA010000016.1 GCA_030917805.1 Patescibacteria group bacterium | reverse complement strand
ACTAGGTAGCCGATTGCTGACAATACAATAACGATTGCAAGAGTAACCAGAGTCTGTTTTTTTGTTGGTTTATGGAAATGTTTTTTTGGACCAGATTCTTTTTTAGGTTTAACTTGCTCACTTTTAGTAGCACTGTATGTTCGTGGTGCCCAATAATCGTCGTTATTTTTCTTTCGCATTTTTGTTTTTCGTACCTGCCTTGAACTCTTAAGGCTTAAGCTTAGCACCTTTTTAAGATTTTTGCTAGATTTTGCTTAGCAACTCTTCACCTTCTTTTAGGTATTCTTTAAAGGCATCCATATTCCATTCACGTCCTAAAAAATCTTTGACTAATTCGGCTGCTGGTTTTGAGCCTCCGGGCTCTAGGATTGTTTTTCTGTAGTGCTCAGCTACTTTTGTATCTAGTAGATTATCCTTATTGAACTTAGTAAATAAATCTTTAGAGATAGCTAGCGACCACATATAGGTATAGTAGTTGGAGGTGTAGCCACCTATGGCATGACCAAAATTATATGTTACATAATAGCGAAGGTTTCTATCGGCCTGTATGTATGTCTTGGCAATTTTATTCTCCATTTCTTCTATTGTTGATACGGATGGTTTATCCAAAAGGAATAATCCAAGGGATATCATAGATAGGGCCGCTTGCCCTGCTATAAAGCCTGCTCTGAGTGGTTTACTCTGATTGAGCATTTTCTCTATTAAAGCATCTGGTATTCTTTCTTTAGTCTTATGATGAGAACTTAGTCTTTTTATAACTTTTTTATCTTTTATAATTTCCTCAAGCAACTGAGATGGGGCCTCTACGAAATCCCATTGTACTGAAGTACCACCTAGACCGTAGTATGTATTATTCTGTGTTCCTAGAATTTGGTGCAGTAGATGCCCGAATTCATGAAAGAAAGTTTCTACCTCATCAACACTTTGTAGCCCGTCGGACTTTTTATTAGGCTTGTTGAAGTTGCATACAAGTATGGCCTCTGATATTTCGCCACCTTTTTTGCTTGATCTTATATCATCCTCGCATGCGTGGGTATATTTACCATTTCTGGGGTGCATATCTAGGTGAATTCTGCCAAGAACTTTTCCACTAGCTGATTCCACTAGATATGTCTCTATGTCTTCATGCCACTTCCCTTCTATGTTCTCAATTACGAATTTAATTGAGAACATCTCTGAGAATATTTGAAGAATCTCGTTCTTAACGTGTTTGTATGGGAAATACGGACGGAGTTCTTCTTCCTTAACGCCAGATAACTTCTCAACTAAACGCTCACCATAATAAGACTTATCTGTTTTTGAGAGCTTACTCTTATCACCAGTTTGTAGCTTAATTTTTTTGATAGCTTGTATCTCTTTGGTAAGCCTTTCTTGAGAAGAATCTTTAAGAGTCTCAATAAAGTTTGTTGCTTCAGCCGGATTCTCAATCATTTTGGTCGCCATGGCTAGCTCTGAATAATTATTGAACCCACATAGTTGTGCTATTTCTCTAGAGTTCTTCAAAAACTCTATAGCTACTTTCTTGTTTAGTGGCTTGGCGTATTCACCAGAAGCCTTAGCGGCCTTTTCTCTTGATTCCCTAACATTGCATTGAGTAATTATGGATACTAGATTGCTCGAAACTAGTTTAATCTTAATCTTCCCATCCTTTTGTTTGTTAGAATCAATGAGGTCTTTTGGTAGGCCGTCTAGTTCGGACTCTTCAAAATCTAAGATAGGTATATTCTCAGCGATGTTCTTTGCGAATTCGGATTCTAGTATTCTATTTCTGTCCCTTAATGTTTTTAGCTCCTTTGCCTCTTGTTTATTAAGATCAATTCCATTAATTTTGTAAGCAAACATTACCTTTTGGTAAAAAACTTTCGACTCTTTGTCGCTAATGTGTTTAATGGATATACCCTTTTTAAGCTTAGAGTATACTTCCCTGTTCTCTAATAGTAAGAACGCGAGCGTATTGTCTGGCTGATAGTAAAAGTCAGGCATATTATCACTTGCGAAATCTCTTACTTCTTTATCGGGATGGATTAGCTCGGTAACCTCAAGATGTTGAAAAGTTGTGGTTAGAATACTATTGGCATTATCTAGTGCTCTAAGAAGTTCGGTATCTCTTTTATATGAGTTAATGATCGACGATACTTCTTTGTCATAATCCTCTTTTGCTTTACTGCAGAAATCTCTAAAGTCCTGTAGGTTTTTTAGGTATGAAAATATTGAAGGTGTAAGTTTCTTTTCCTCTGTCATATTACTTAATAATACACTACTTTAGGCTGTAGAGTGCGGCAGCTACGGATGTGGCTAGATTCAAACTACTTACGTTTTTTTGCATTGGTAGTCTAACAATTAATTCGGACTTAAGCTTAATTAATTCGGATATTCCATCTCTTTCTGAGCCGAAGACAAGGATGGCATCTTTTGGGATTTGCTCTTTAAGCTTAAAGTTGAGTTCTTCTCCTCTTTCGTCAAAAGAAATAAATGGGAACTTAAGCTCTAATATTTCATCTTCTTTGAGGTTTGTAATGTTCATTGCAAACTGTAGGCCTGCTGCGGCGCGAATTGCGCGGGAGTTCCAAGGGTTTGTGTCTCCGGTTAAGATTAATTTTTCTATTCCTGCAGCGGCGCAAACTCTGATTACTGCGCCAATATTGTTGAGATCCCTTGAATCGTCCAACAGTACTACCTTTCCTTTAAGCTGAATCTGCTTTTCACCGGGCTTATGGAATATACCAATAATTCCAGTTCTAATTTTTGAGTCATTTAGAATGTCG
>JAUPUA010000018.1 GCA_030917805.1 Patescibacteria group bacterium | reverse complement strand
GGTGCAGCACATGGTCCAACTGTAGATATGGATTATAAGATTGCTTTTGAAATAGGCAAGCAAATTGCACTCCGTGGGCACACTTTAATAACTGGTGCTACTGTGGGTTTGCCAGACTGGGCTGCCCAAGGTGCAAAGAGTGTTGGCGGAAGAAGTATTGGAATAAGCCCAGCTCAAAGCTATAAAGAGCATATTGTTAAGTACAAGTTACCGACTGAGAACTATGACTTTATTCTCTACACTGGGATGCATTATGTTGGGCGTGATAGTTTGCTAATTAATAGCTCTGATTGTGTGATTTCTATTGGTGGTAGAATGGGTACAGTACACGAGTTTGCTACGGCAATTGAGGCTCATAAACCAGTTGGTGTTGTGAGTAATTCTGGTGGTACTTCTGATATGTTTGATGAACTAATGATTGTGGCTGGTTTATGCAAAGGGGGAGTGTGCAATGACAGACACGATGTATTCTATAATGAAGACATTGACAAACTACTAGATGTTGTTGTAAAGGCTACTTTTGATAAGTTCAAAGAGAAGTGATAATCTCACTCTTCCCTGCTCTTTCCAGTCTAGATTAGTACAAAATGAGTACTGGCTAATATATGACAGGGGATAGTAGGGAAGTGGTTTGGATCACAGTTCCTTTTCGTCTTCATCGATAATTAGGCCATTCTTTTGATGGTTCCATAGATCGGCAAATATACCACCTAGGCTCAATAATTCAGATTTTGTTCCCTGCTCGACAATTCTTCCATTATCCATGACGATTATTCTATCAACATTGTTTAGGGTTGATAGCCTGTGGGCGATTGCTATGACAGTCTTGCCCTCCCATAAATCTTCAAGCGATTCTTGAACTAGTTTCTCTGTTTTGGAATCTAGTGCAGATGTGGCTTCGTCTAAAATTAACAAGTCTGACTCTTTAAGGAATGCTCTGGCGATTGCAATACGTTGGCGCTGCCCAAGGCTTAGTTTAATTCCTCTCTCACCCACTAGAGTATCATATTTTTCCGGAAGTGAGTTAATAAACTCATGGGCGTGGGCTTTTTTGGCTGCAACAATTACCTCTTTCAGGCTGGCTCTACCTTCCTTGGCATAGGCAATATTATAGGCAACACTCTGTTGGAATAGAGTAGTATCCTGCGGAACGTATGAGTTTATTAAGCTTAACTCTTCTTTTGATACATTGTTGCCATCAATCTGAACAGCGCCCTCTTTATACTCATAGAAACCCAGGAGAAGTTTGATCAAGGTAGATTTTCCAGAGCCACTCTTCCCTACTATCCCAATCTTTTCATTCTTCTTAATGTTAATACTGATATTTTTAAGTACCAAAGTATCCTTACGATCTGGATATGCAAAGTTTAGCTTATTGAGCCTGATTCCTTCATTAAACGCAGGCTTAAAGATCTTTTGTTTTGGTGTACTTAAATCCTGATAATATTCTTTAACAACGTTTCGCCCAGGGAAGAGGTAATTATAGTTTTGCTTATATTCTGAGACGTTAGTAGTTATGCTCTTAATTCTCCCAGAGATGTCCCAAATGCTATTCGTAAATTGCTGTAAGACAGTTAAGGCCGTGACAAAACCAGCAATATCTAATCTGCCATTTCTGTACAGCCATAAGTTTAGGATTGCAAAGCATGTCCAAAGTCCTCCATGTATAACTACACCAGCATATCCCCAATAGAATAGGTCTGCAATACTTCTTTTCATAGAAGTACCCATCATCTGCTTATTGTCATTATGTAGAGACTTGAGCTCAACTTCTTCACTTTTAAACGATTTAACATTAACGAAGTTAGCCATAGAATCATATAGTCTTCCCAATACAGTTGATTGCATATCAGAATGAGTACTTGCAGTTAATCTAACCTTTTTCAGGCTAATCCAAGATACGAATATTAGAATTGCCAAGAAGATCATGAATAATACGGCATTCTCTTTGGTAGTTATGAACAATATACCTATAAAAACAGGAAACTTAATGAAATTATTGATGTCTTCGTCCATGAATTCATAAGATAGTGTTCCTAGCTTAAAGTAAGTCTCGTGTACTGCACTGGCAATCTTCCCGCTTGGTTTTTCTACGAAATCTTCATATTGGTAACTCCAAGAAAACTTTTGAATAATATCTCTGAACTTATAATGAACTTTGGTTTGCCAAAAAACACTTGAGAACTCAGCCAGTTTCCATAGAACCTCGTGTACAATTACACAGCCAACCATCAAATATACCCATTTGGATACTTCATTGTAGCTGACCTGAGGCTGGCTTACTAAGCCTGCTATCTTTCCAATGAAATAAGGTAGGATTGCTATGAATATATTTGCCAAAAATGTCAGAAAGAATACTGTGTTCAGTTTCTTTAGGTTGTGGCGGTACAAGCTAAGAATAGCTTTGATTGACTGATCTTTTTGATCAGTTTTGTTTTTTTGATTTCTCATGAAGATCTTATTTTAAGTTTAAGTTTTATTATAGCGCAGTAGCGCTTATGTCTAGTTATATAACCTTACAGCCTTGGATATATTAGGCGGCTGTGTTTGTTCCTGTTGTATCAGCTGGATTTGGTTCTAATAAGGCCAATGAGGCCATAGCATCGAGAATTGGTCGCTCAGGTGAAAGATGGTTTGGTGGTATCCAGTTCCAGGCGGTAGCAAATTCTCCTATTTTCTCTAGGTGTTGTTCTAGTGCTTCCCTGCTGATTCCACCTCTTTTTCTTGCTTGAACAGATATTGCTCTTTCTAAAAGTTGAGATTGCAATACAATACCCTGCATCCCTCTAGTAGCACTTCTACGTCTTTGTTGATCTATAAATGCTTGTCTACCAAGCTGCACTAGCCTTGGATCTGGGGCTCTACTTTCGACCATACAGGACTTCTATCTTTAGCGGGCGAAGTGGGCGAATGCTCGGTTGGCTTCGGCCATCTTGTGGACTTCGTCTTTCTTCTTGACTGCGTTTCCGGTTTCGTTGTAGGCGTCTACGATCTCGGCACCAAGGCGTTGCCAGTATGGCATTCCTTTTTTAGATCTAGCAGAACCAACAAACCACATCATCCCAAGGTGGATTCTTCGGTGACCTTGCACTGGGTATGGAATTTGGTAGTTAGAACCTCCGACACGGCGGCCTTTAACCTCGAAGGCCGGAAAGACGTTCTCTAGTGCGGTCTCTAGAACCTCTAGTGGGTTCTTAGACTTAACCTTACTGGCGGCGAACTCCATAGCCATGTAAACGGCTTTTTCGGCAGAAGACTTTTTACCGTCCTTCATACTTTTATTAATTAAGCGCTGAACGAGAACTGACCCATAGAGTCTATCTGGGTTTAATTCTCTTTGTAGTGATTTGGTTTTTTTACGTGGCATAACTTTATTCTCTATTCCCTACTCTTTTACTTAGCATCTTTCTTAACACCGTACTTAGAACGACTCTTCTTACGACCCTGTACACCTTGAAGATCCATAGAACCTCGAACAATTGTGTAACGCACACCGATGAGGTCTGGAACACGTCCTCCACGAACTAGTACTGCAGCGTGCTCCTGTAGATTATGACCTTCGCCAGGAATGTATGCCCAGAACTCTTCGCCGTTAGTTAAACGAACTCGAGCAACCTTACGCATCGCAGAGTTTGGCTTTTTTGGATTCATAGTAGTAACTTTGATACAAACACCGCGTCTAAAAGGCGAAGGCTTATTGTACTTTTTATTACGCTTAGTATTGGTAACTACTTTAAGCGCTGGAGATTTAGGCTTTTTTGTAGCCTTCTTTCGCGGTTTGCGAAGTAATTGATTTACGGTTGGCATATAAATTAAAACTCTTTAACCCTTTGGGGAGATATCGATTTACTCTTATTCTTAAATTTAATTGTTTAATTTGAATCTTTAGGTAGTAATTATACTCTTTTGCCCCCTGTAAAACAAGGGGCGCAGTAAATTGATGGCTAAAGATAGTCTGAGAGTAATCCTCCACTCTTATTTCTGGCTCCAGTTCCTACCGGAATCTTTCGACCGATGATTACGTTTTCTTTTAGTCCACGTAATTTATCTTTCTTTCCGGTTATCGCAGCGCCGACAAGAACTCTGGTTGTCTCTTGGAAGCTGGCTGCTGAGAGGAAGCTATCTGAGGCAATTGAGGCTCTTGTTAGACCTAGAAGCAATTGACTATACACAATTGGCTTTTGTCCATCTTTAATGAGCACGTCATTTTCTTCTATGGCGCTAGCTCTTGAGATAACCTCACCTGCAGCGTATAAGCTATCACCTGGTTCTTCAACACGAACTCGGCTAAACATCTGTCTGACGATAAGCTCTAGGTGCTTAGCGTTAATGTCAATTCCTTGTGATGCGTATAGAGCAAGAACTTCGTTGATGATGTAGCGCTGTGCAGCCTCCACACCTTTGTACTCTAGAATCTCGCTCGGGTCTAGTGAACCTTCGGTAATACGATCACCTGCCTGAACCTTGGCTCCATCGACAACAGTAATCTGCATGCTCTTAGAGAATGTGTACTTGGTTGATGCCTTCTGTGAAGCGGTTACCAAAACAGCTTTTGGAGTTACTTCAACTTTACCGGCGAATGTTGCAACAATTTGTTTAGCATTCTCTTCGGTACTAGCAAGAACGTCTCCTGCGAGGACATCACTACCAGAGGACACTCTGGCCTGTCTATCTTCTAGTTTGAACTCTTCTTTTCTAGCTTCACTTGGTGTGACTTGAACTACTTGAGTTTCACCATCCTCCCAAACTGATACAACTCCGTCTAATTCTGATATAGTAGCCTTACCTTTTGGAACTCGGGCTTCGAGGAGCTCATCTACACGAGGAAGACCTTTGGTTACGTCGGTTTCTGTTGCAGAACCAGCCTGGTGCTTTGTATTAAGTGTTAGCTGAGTTGTGTTTTCACCTAAAGATTGTGCAGCAATTACACCTACGGCTTGGTATGGCTCAATTAGCTTTCCTGAACCAAGATCTGTTCCGTAAGATTCAATTGTTACTCCTCTTAAATTAGAGCAGGTGATTACACTCTTAATTGTTACTTCAGTCACCTCTTCTGCATTATCAATCTTTGTGGCAAGCTCTTTAGTGATGAAATCACCAGCCTTGAGCTTTAGGTCTCCGAACTTGACTGCTGCTGCCAGGAATCTACCCTCTAAACGAGAGGCAAAGGTTATTCCGATGTCATCAGCTTCTTTACGATAGATTGTAAATCCAGAATCCTCTGATTCGCCCTCAACAGTAAAGATATCTTGTGCAATATCTACCATACGACGAGTTAGGTAACCAGCATCGGCAGTTTTAAGTGCTGTATCGATTAGACCCTTACGTGCAGCAGAACTATCGATAAAGTATTCCACTGGGTTGAACCCGGTCTTATAGTTATTCTTAATTGGAAGTTCGATCTCACGACCAACGGCATCTACAACAATACCCTTCATTCCGGTAACGTTCTTAAAGTTACCGATTGATCCACGAGCTCCAGAAATGGCTGCCATCTCCATACTTGAATCAATTCGTTTGAACTGTTCTTGAATTGCAGCAGATATCTTACGGTCAACGGCCTTCCAGGCTTCTACGGTTTGTTTCCTTTTTTCTTCGTTAGTTAATAGACCGTCTTTAAGCATTTGGTCAATTTCTGCAGCCTTCTTTTCACCTTCTTCGATTAAAGTTGGTAGGTTCTTAACATCAGCGTAATCATCCATACCAGTCGAAAGACCAGATGTTGTTGCCCACGCAAACCCGAGGCGTTTAATCTCGTTGGCAACTTTTGCTGCGCCTGCTGCTTCGAACTCTTCAAAAGCGAGGGCCATTACAGATTTTAGACTCTTACTATCCATAGCTTTATTCTGGAATGGAATTTTGTCAGGAAGTGATGAGTTAAAAATTAGACGTCCGTAGGTTGTATCTAGTCTCTTTCCGTCACAAATAGTAATTATCGGTTGTTGCAAGCTTAAATTACCTTTTTGGTAAGCAGCTTCAGCTTCTTGCATTGTAGCAACTATTGGAGCTTTGTAGTTCTTATCTTCTTCAAATTCCGGTCGAATGTAAGTTAAGAAGTAACAACCTAAGACGATGTCCTGTGAAAGGTTAAGAATTGGAGATCCATCAGCTGGCTTCAGAAGGTTAAGATTGGCTGCCATTATCTCACGGGCTTCTTTTTGGGCCTCATCAGAAAGTGGAAGGTGAACTGCCATTTGGTCCCCATCAAAGTCAGCGTTGAAACCTGCACAAACTAATGGGTGTAACTGGATTGCACGCCCATCGTTTAGTTTAGGCTTGAAAGCAAGAACGGAAAGACGATGCAAGGTTGGAGCACGGTTCAAAAGAACGTACTTCCCTTCCATGACAGAATCAAGTGCATCCCAAATGATTGTATCTCTGAGTTCAATCAAGCGATTAGCACCCTTAATGTTCTGAGCATACTCGTGTTCTATCAGCCATCCAATAACGTGAGCTTTAAATAGCTCAAGCGCCATTGAACGAGGTAATCCACACTCGTCTATCTCTAGCTCTGGACCTGAAACAATAACACTACGACCGGAATAATCGACACGCTTACCAAGAAGGTTTCCACGAAGACGTCCTTGTTTTCCTTTTAGAACGTCCGTTAGAGACTTAAGCTTACGGCGACCTCCAGTTGCAGTAACAGCACGTGATCCACGGCCTGCATTATCAATTAGAGCATCGACTGCCTCTTGAAGCATTCTCTTTTCATTACGCTTAATAAGCTCAGGCGCACCAAGCGCAGTAAGTTTTTTTAGACGGTTGTTACGGTTAATGACACGACGGTAAAGATCGTTTAGATCTGAAGTTGCAAAACGACCACCTGAAAGCGAGACCATTGGGCGTAGTTCTGGTGGAATAACTGGCAGAACTGTTAAGCACATCCAGCTTGGGTCGATTCCAGCCTTATGGATCCCTTCTAGAATCTTTAAACGCTTAATTAGCTTTTTATAACGTTGACCTTGAGCCTCTTCTACTTCTGTTCGTATCTGTTCGATTAGCTCAGCAAGATTAAGCTCTTTTAGTGCGCCATAAATTGCTTCAGCACCCATACTTACTTTAGCAACATCCTTATATTCTTGCGGTAGCTGACCAAAGTCGGACTCCGTTATTAGGGCTGCTTCTTTTAGGCTATCCAGCTGTGCTTTCCTAGTTAAGAAGGCTTCATTTACTGCATCGATCTCTTTGCTTCTGGTTTTAGCAAGATCCTTTAGATCTGCTCCTTCGGCTTCATTCAGCTCTTCATAACGTGCTTCGATGGCCTTCTTTTCTGTATCAACTGCAGCTTCGAGATCTACATAAAGTGCATCTAGTTTACCCGCATCTACTTCATTAATCATGTAGGCGGAAAAATAAATAACGCGCTCTAAACTTTTTGTGCTCATGCCAAGAAGATGGCTAATGGCGCTTGGGTTAGAACGCAGGAACCAGGTGTGTACGGCAGGTACCTCCAGTTCGATGTGTCCCATTCTTTCACGCCTAGCGTTAGAGTTTGTGACCAATCTTCCCTTTTTATCAACAGCCATGTCTCGAGCTCTTACTCCCTTAAAGCGAGTGTCGTGTGCAGAGATGTTCTTAGATGGTCCAAAAATTTTCTCACAGAAGAGTCCGTCTTTTTCTGCTTTTTGTGTTCTATAGTTGATGGTTTCTGATTTAGTAACGTGACCGTGCGAAAGATCTAGGATTCTAGCTGGAGACGCAACGGTTAGTTTGATCTCATCAAAATCTGATAGTACTGTACTTGTGTCGTCGTAATGTGATGGTGTCATAGTTTTATTGCTTACATTTAGTTTACTTATTGATTTAGTTAAACTTTATGCTTGGCCCTCCTCTTCTGGTTCTTTGGCTTCAATCTCGTCCTCGATAGCGAGTTCTTGCTCTGTATCATCATCAGCGGTAATTGTTTCACCTGAGAAGTCAGAGCTAAGGCCACTGACATCTATATCGTTTGGGCTAAGTGTACTTTCTGCCTTGATTGCTTCTTCTACTTCAGAGCTAACTTGAGATTCGGCTTGGCCGGCCTCTTCTATTAGGTCTTCAGCTTCTGCGGTAATAGAACTTGCTGTTGGCTTTGGGCTAGCGACATGCTCAGCTTCGTATCGATCACCAATCAACTGAACGTCTAGACCAATACCTTGAAGCTCACTAACTAGAACTTTAAAGCTTTCTGGTAGCTTTGGACCAACGATCTTTCTAGATTTAACTAGAGACTCATAGGCTTTTGATCTTCCGACCATGTCATCAGATTTGATTGTGAGCATTTCTTGAAGAATGTTTGAAGCTCCGAATGCCTCTAGTGCCCAAACTTCCATCTCTCCGAAACGCTGACCACCAAATTGTGCCTTACCACCTAGTGGTTGCTGAGTAACCTTGGTGTACGGTCCGATGCTTCTGGCGTGGATCTTGTTTTCGATCATGTGCTCTAGTTTGAGCATGTGCATATAACCGATCGCAGTTCGCTCTTCAAAAGCTTCACCGCTTCTTCCGTCGAATAATTGGACTTTGCCGTCCTCTTCGTAACCAGCCTTTTTAAGCTCGGCTTTAATTTGCTTAGTTGTAACACGGTTGAATGATGGGGAGGCGACTTTGTACCCTAAAGCCCTTGCGGCAAGACCGAGGTGCATTTCGAAAACTTGACCAAGGTTCATACGGCTTGGAACTCCGAGCGGTGTTAGAACCATGTCTACTGGCTGTCCGTCTTCTGTAAATGGCATGTCCTCAACCGGAAGTATCTTAGCAATTGTTCCCTTGTTTCCGTAACGTCCGGCAAACTTATCGCCTACTTCGACTTTGGCCATGTGTGCTACGAAGACCTGCACTTGCATTAGTACGTCAGAGCGTAGATCGTGCCCACCTTCTCTTGTAAAGATCTTTACATCGACGACTTTTCCGCTCTTACCGTTTGGCATTCTTAGAGACGTATCTTTAACGTCTTTGGCATTATCGCCAAAGATTGCTCTTAGGAGACGCTCTTCACCTGAAAGTTCAGTTTCACCTTTTGGAGTAATCTTACCAACCAGGACATCGCCAGCTCTTACTTCTGAGCCAACACGGACAATACCAAACTCATCAAGGTGGCGGAGTACTTCGGGGGCGGCATTTGGAATGTCCATTGTAGCCTGCTCGCGACCTAGTTTAGTCTCTCGAACATCAATATTGTAATCCTCGATATGTACAGAAGTATATTCGTCATCCTTCACTAGACGTTCTGATATAACAATTGAGTCTTCAAAGTTGTACCCTTCCCATGGCATGAATGCTACGAGAACATCTTTTCCTAGAGCAAGCTCACCATCGGCGACGCTCATTCCCTCTATAATTGATTGGCCTTTTTTCACCTTGTCTCCAGCGTTTACGACAACTTTTTGGTTAACGCTTGTTCCGTTATTGCTGCGAACGAAGTGCTGAGGCTCATATGTTCTAACACCGTTAGAGTATTTAATACTAACTCTATTGGCATCAGCGTAAGTTACCTCACCGGCTTCGTCTGCGACGATTAGCTGACCGGTAGATTTGGCTACTTCGTGTTCTAGGCCGGTTCCAACAATTGGAGATTCGGTCTTAATTAAAGGAACTGCTTGCCTTTGCATGTTTGCACCCATCAAAGCACGCTTTGCTTCGTTGGTTTCGATAAATGGAATTAGTGCCGCTGATGTTCCAAGACTTTCAGATTGTGAGGCGTCAATGTGGGTAAGTTCAGATGAATCTACTTCTTCTGGCTTAAATCCGACACGGGCGGCGACACGTTCTGAAACTATCTTTCCAGAATCATTAACTTCGATATTAGAAGATGCAATTATACTCTTTTTTTCTGCTTCAACATCTAGGTACTCAACTTCTTCAGTTAATTTACCCTTAACGACTTTTCTATAAGGAGCTTCAATAAATCCAAACTCATTAATCTTAGCGTGAGAGGCAAGATGTAGTACTAAACCAATGTTAGGGCCTTCTGGAGTTTCGATTGTACAGATACGTCCGTAATGGGTTGAGTGTGTATCACGAACTTCGAATCCGGCACGTTCACGAGTTAGACCTCCGGTTCCAAGCGAAGTTAGAGTTCTTTTGTTAGAAAGCTCACGTAGTGCATTAGTTTGTTCCATGTACTGTGAAAGCTGACCAGTATTGAAGAACTCTCTTACTGCTGCAGTTACTGGGCGGGAGTTTACAAGTGATACCGGTGTGGCAGTATCAACATCTGCAAGAGTCATTCTGTCTTTAATGTTTTTTTCTAGACGTAGAAGACCCTTTCTGAATTGCTGCTCTAAAAGCTCTCCGACCAGACGCACACGACGGTTGGCAAGGCTATCCATGTCATCAGCCGGCTCTTGTGAAATGTTTAGGCGGATTAGTTCTTTAATGACTGCAATTAGATCTTCTTTACGTAGAATACGACCCTCTGGAGTAAATGGACCCTCTAGGCCGAGTCTTCGGTTCATCTTGTATCGCCCAACCTTACCTAGGTCAAATCTTTTGAAGTTGAAAAGGATTCCTTCGATTAGAGATTTGGCGTTGTCTACTGTTGCCATTTCACCAGGTCTAAGTCGGCTAAAAACTTCAATTAGAGCTTCAGA
>JAUPUA010000017.1 GCA_030917805.1 Patescibacteria group bacterium | reverse complement strand
GCTTGAGAAGCAGATGACAACTCTAAGGGAGCTAATTAGGCGGGGTCTGGCTTTAAGGGCTCAAGAAGGAGTTAAAGTGAGGCAGCCTCTTGCAGCTGCTTATGTGCCGGATATGGACGAAGAGATGCAGGAGATCTTGAAAGAAGAGTTGAATGTTAAGTCTCTCGGACGGTACCACATGCACTCATCTGGGTATGAGCTAAATAAGAATAAAGAACTCACTTTTGTTGAGAGATATACTGAATGGCTTAAGGTCAGAGATAACCCAAGTGAATGGAGACCCGACTGTCACTGTTCAGAGACTTCTATAGATAACTGGAGTGTTTCTGGGATGATGATGTTAGATTTTAAGATTACTCCAGAGCTGAAGAAAGAGGGTTTGATGCGGGAGGTCGTGCGTGTTGTTCAGGCCGCTCGTAAGTCTGCTGGTCTTAATGTTGATGATCGAATTAAGCTTAATCTTTCTACTGATTCTCAAGAACTTAAAGAGGCAATTGATAAGTTTAAGAATGAGATTGCGGTGGAAGTTCTTGCAGAGGCGTGGTCTGAGGCTAAGCTTAAGTACGTCGAGGAAGTTAAGGTTGAAGGTTCTGAGTTAAGTTTAAGTTTAGAGAAACTCTAGTATACTTTCTTTCTGCTTGATCAGAAATAAACAAAGAATCAAGGCCTGCGGAATCGAGTTATCGCCCCTACTTCTGAGTAGCCTATATCTACTCGACTCAAAGTCCTCGGGCATGGGTGCAGTGGTAGATTCAAAAGAGTAGCTTAAGCTTAGTTGAACAGAGGGGAAGATTCTGGTATAATTTTAAGTCTTATGAAAAAAGCAGTAATACAAACAGGCGGAAAGCAGTATCTTGTGAAAGAAGGGCAGACATTTGATGTTGAACTTCTAAACAAGAAGGATGGTGATAAGGTTAGTTTTGAAGCACTAGCAATAATTGAAGGTGATAAATCTGAATTTGGAGCTCCAACTTTGAAGAACAAAGTTGATGCCGAAGTCGTAAAAGGCGACTACCAAGGGACTAAGGTTGTATCAATTAGATTTAAGGCTAAGAAGAGAGTTGATGTTAAGCGTGGTCACAGACAGCGCTACAGTAAGATTAAGATCTCAAAGATAGCGTAGAAACTGTAATTGTTACTTATCAACCATATCCTACCCCAGTTTAAACTGGGGTATTGTTTTTTTGATATGCTTTGTTTATAGTTAATATGTAGAAACAACAACATTAAAGCTTATGCTAAAAATAGCATAAACCGTAATAGAGTTGAGAGATTAAATATGTTAGATATCTTCATCACATCACGTGTGCGTAGAAAGATCGTAGTGGTCTTTACGAAGTACCCCCAGCTAAAAGCTCATGTAAGGGCGCTGGCCAAGTTGATTAAAGAAGATCCGGGGAATGTTCAAAGGGAACTGAAAAGACTGCATAGAGCAGGCTTCCTGCAGAGAGCTAAAGAAAAGAACACAACTTTATACTATGTGGATCCAGATTTCTTGCTATTGCCGGAACTTCAAGGAATGGTGGAGAAGGTTCAGAACCTGCACGATAAAAGAGAAAGTGATCTTTAGCTCTTGAGGTAAACGGGGCTTATAGGTTATAATAGATACAAATGATTACAGTTATAAAAGGCGAAACAGAAAGCGCAGAAAGTATAATCCGAAGATTTAGCCGCAGAGTGGTTCAATCTGGTGTTATCCGAGAAGCGAAAGGTCAACGTTATTACCGTAAAGAGGTTAATAAGAATCAGCGTCGAAAGGATGCGATTGTTGCTAATCAGTATCGGGCAAGACGAGCGGCCAGTTTCAATAAGCCTCACTAAAATATATAAAAATCCCGATTAATTCGGGATTTTTACTATAACAGCGTATAATTATATAAATGAGCAAAATAATTTTTGGTTTTATCGGTCCTCCTGGAAGTGGAAAGAGTACCCAAGGTAGGCTTCTTGCCGAGGCTTTAAGTTGTGAGCTGGTTAATATTGGGGCTGAGCTTCGAAAAACTACAAACAAAGAGCTAATTAGAATAATGAAGGCCGGTGAACTTGTTCCCGACTCTTATGTTTTTGAGATTATCGAGGATGCTTTAGAAAGAATAGGTGATAATGGGTTCTTGGTGACGGATGGATTCTTTAGAAGAGCTAGCGAAGTGGAGCTTCTGGCTAAAAAGCAAAGAGGTCTTCATCTTCAGGTCGGTGCGTTGTTTGATCTGCAGGCTTCTGAGGGTGTGGTAAAAGAAAGGCTAACTAAAAGAGGTAGGTTGGATGATGACAGTGATGGGATAGGTGCAAGGCTAGCTGTCTTTGCAAGGGAAAGAGAGGGGATTCTGGGTGTCGCTAAAGATGAATCTATCAATGTAATTGCCATAAATGGTGAAGGAACTATTGATGAGATCAGAGACAATGTTCTGAGTAACTTGAGGGAGTATTTAGATGAGTAAGAATTTAAATAAGGTTAAGACTCAGGATGAGATTCAGGCGATGCGTGAAGGTGGTAGGATGCTCGCAACAGTTTTGCAGCACGTTAAATCTTTAACTAAGGCTGGGATGACTACAAAAGATCTTGCTAATATTGCAGCGCTAAAACTCAAAGAGCTTGGTGGTGAACCCGCCTTCTTGGGTTATCGAGGCTTTCCGGATGTCATCTGTATAGCTGTTAACGAGGAAGTTCAGCATACTATCCCAGGTGACAGGGTTATTCAAGAGGGTGATATTGTGAACTGCGATTTTGGAGTCTTGTGGAAGGGTCTAATTACCGATGCGGCCATAACCTATCCTGTTGGGGAGATTGATGCAGAAGCCAAGAATCTACTTATTGGTACGGAAGCGGCATTAAATGCAGCTATAAAAACGGTTAAGCATGGAGTCCGTGTTCGTGAGATCTCTAAGGTTATAGAAAAGACGCTTAAAGCCCATGGTCTTGGTATCGTTAGAGAGCTGTGTGGGCATGGCGTAGGCCATTCTTTACACGAGGACCCTGATATACCTAACTTTGGTGCTGATGGCGGTGGATTCCGCTTGAAAGCGGGAATGACAATTGCTATAGAGCCTATTGCTACTGCCGGGAGCCCTAAGATTGAGTTTATGCCTGATGGCTGGAATATCCTAACCGACGATGGTCGGTGGGCAGCGCAGTTTGAACACTCTATCTTAGTTACCTATGACGGTTGCGAAGTTTTAACTAAGGTTTAGCAATTAAAAACTCCCAATTGGGAGTTTTTAATTAGATTTTTTGTGGAGCTGGCTTTTCTCTCTTCTCGGAGGGAGCTTTAGATGCAGCTTTTTCGGCACGAGCCTTGTTTGCTTTATCGGCGGCTTCTTGGCGCTTTTTGAACTTATCTACACGTCCTTCGATGTCTAGAACTTTCTCTTCACCAGTAAAGAATGGGTGAGACTTTGAGCTAACGTGAACTAGAACTAAAGGATATTCATTTCCGTCTGTATATTTGATGTTTTCTTTAGCTGGAGCAGTAGACTTTGTGAGCCACATGTCACCAGAGTTAGAATCTTTATATACCACTAGTCGGTAATCTTTTGGGTGCAAATCTTTTTTCATAATCTTTTATTCTACAATTACTTCTACGCGGTTTACGGTTCTACCAGTAAACTTTCTTACTTTGCGTTTGTTAAATCTAACGACTCCATCTTTAGCAGCATGGATTGTGAAGTTCTTAGAAACGAATGTTCCTTCACCAGCGATTTTTGTTGCTCCAACCTGTCGGATGATGATTTCTCCTGCTGAAACTTTTTGACCAGCGTATCTTTTCACACCAAGACGTTGCCCTGGGCTATCGCTTTGACGTTTAACTGAACCACCACCTGCTACTTTGGACATATAAGATTATTATTACTTGTTTAAAACGTAGATATCTCTACCGACGATCTGATTTTCCCTATGGTAGATCAGATTATCTTCGATATCCCCACGTGTTTTTTTAGACTTTAATAGATTATACCCCAGAGCTGAGAGATTTTCAACAACCGGGAGCTTTATTACTTGGCCACCAACGAACCAGCAAGGCAGAGCGACTACTAATGTCTGGGTTTTTTTAAGTTGAGAGGCAGAGTTTTTTAAGAATCCTTCAGCAATCTCATTGCACTCGGTAATAATCTTCTGGAACCTTTTTTCAGATGGTTCACGGCTGAGTGGAGTACCGAGATAACCCTCGCAGACAATGTGAGTAATTTCATCTGACCACTGGTTATTGGTAGCATCGGCTACCGCTAGATTAAACTTCACTTTAGAGGCTCTAAGCCTGAACCTTTTATCTAACCACTCAAGATTTTCACGCGCATCATTAACTATCTCAGGGTTGAGGTCTGTGCCGGTACAATCAATGCCCATCAACATGGCTTCTTGCAGTACTGTCCCTGAGCCACAAAAGGGGTCTAGGATGTGATCTCCAGTCTTGGCCCCGGAAAGGTTAATCATAATCTGAGCAAGCTTTGGGGGAAGCATTCCGTTGACTCCACTTGGTTTGGGTTTGCCGTAATCTCTAAGGGTATATTTTTTTAGGTTAGGGCAGGCAATAGTTTGTGCCAAGATAAGCTTAGAATCTTTAATAATTAAATCAATACTCATACCACCTTTTTTAAGTAGGCCAGAGTGGACTATTTTGGCAGTAGGAAGTTCTGTGGTTTTGCCGTCGACTGTGTGCAGATTTAAGTCTGGATGGCTCTTTTTGAAGTCCTCTCGAATTTGCTCTAAAGTCTTTTGTATAAACTTTCTGCTCAAACTGGGTGTTGCCTCACCACTGTAAATTGATACTCCTACTTTTAATTTATCAGTTTTTTGTTCAATG